>JAFAVL010000464.1 GCA_019242465.1 Chroococcidiopsidaceae cyanobacterium CP_BM_RX_35
TCCCAAGGGTCAACCAGTAGAGTTGCTACCCCGCTCGGCAGAAGTGCGGAAAATGCAACATGAACTTGTTGAACATTACCGCCTCAAGTCCAACAGTTTTGGTGAAGAACCCAATCGTCGCCTGCGGATCTATCCGGCATAAGAAGAGGGCAGAGGGAGCTGCTCTCTTCTCTTCTGCTTGACATTTCAATATAGCTAACTGCTAGAATAAATGAGCTTTAAACATTGGGGCGTCGCCAAGTGGTAAGGCAGCGGGTTTTGGTCCCGCCATCCCTAGGTTCGAATCCTAGCGCCCCAGTTACAAGATATCTACTGCGCTGGTAAGATTCTTAAGCTCAAAACCGCGACCGACTTTCACCTACTAATGGGGTTCATCGGGGTTTGGTGGCTGTTGAGAGTCTTGTTGAGAGTTTGATGTACTCCCTTGACCCCTAATAATCTTGGTCGCTTGCTGGAAATCTGCCTTCGCTTTGTGCTTATCTCCCATAATGAGGTATACCCCACCTCGCTGATTGTAGGCTTCTGCATCTGCGGGATTAAGATGCAGAGCTTGGGTGAAGTCCTCAATTGCTCCCCGTCTGTCCCCTAACTGAAAGCGAGCAATCCCTCGGTTGACATAAGCATCAGCATCATTATTGTCAAGCTGCAAAACTTGGTTATAAGCCGCTACCGCTCCCTGATAATCACCGCTCTTAAGCTTACTTTCTGCCTCCTGATAGATATTTTCGCCTTTCTTTTGTGTTGGGGGTAAGTTTGTTTGAGCATAGATAGCAGGCGTCACTCCTATAAGCAGAGCAACGACTCCTAGAATGGTAATGGCGTGTTTCATAGCTTTAACTTGTCTCCTGCATTTTATTTAGGAATCAGATTCCACGACCACTCGGCTAAAGGTAAACAACATTATCTCTTCAATTTTAAGACGACAAATAAACCCTTAAACTAGGGTTAGGTCATCGAACTCGAACCGCCGTGACAAAGCGGCGAATCGCGGCTCGACTTCGTCAAGCTGATGTGCCATGATGGAGTCTAGGTTACAGTCCCAAAGAGATGGCGGAAAATTTTCCTACAGTTCTAGCCCTCGACTTTGATGGTGTGATTTGTGATGGGCTGATTGAATATTTCCAAACGGCTTGGTGGATTTACTGCCAAATCTGGCAACCATTAAATCAAACACCACCCTCTAACTTAGCTGAGAATTTTTATCGGCTGCGCCCAGTGATTGAAACCGGGTGGGAAATGCCAATTCTGATCAAAGCTTTGCTGTCGGACATTCCAGCAGCGAAAATAGGCCAGGACTGGAATACTATTTCTCAACAGGTTCTGAGGGAAACGAATCTAGCGGCAGCAGACATTAGCCAGAAACTAGATCAGGTCAGGGATGAGTGGATTGATACTGATTTGGCAGGCTGGTTAAGTCTGCACCGCTTCTATCCTGGTGTGGTAGAGCGATTGCGATCGCTTCTGCAAAGCTCAGTCAAGCTGAAGATCATCACGACAAAAGAAGGACGCTTCGTCCAGCAACTACTGCAGCAGCAAGATGTTCAGATGCCTGCACAGTGGATTATTGGTAAAGAGTCCAAGCGTCCAAAGCCCCAAGTTCTCCGGGAAGTGATCGCTGCTAACGCTGAGACAGAGCTGAGTCTGTGGTTTGTGGAAGATCGGTTGAAGACACTGCAAGCGGTGCAGCAGCAACCAGACCTTGACGCAGTGCAGCTCTATTTAGCAGACTGGGGATATAACACCCAAGAGGAGAGGGAATCAGTCCGGCATACATCCCACATTCATCTGTTATCACTCTCCCAGTTTGCTCAAGAGTTTTCTGCCTGGCTTTAAAAATGCTCGATCTAACAAAACTAGCAAAGGTGATGCAGGGCATCAGCCAACACATGACGATGGAGGTAGCTGCGAGCCGTCAGCGTTTGGAGTTAGCTCAACAATTACTGGCGAAAGCTCAGGCGCAGCAAAAAGAGTTAGTGCAGCGACAGCAAAAATGGCGTGATCGCCTGTTATTTAGCGCCGCAGTACCAGTTGAGCCGCTCAATACTTGCATCGATCTCCCTGTTGCCCCAATAGTTCATACCGTCATTGCCACTGACGGTTCCCAAATTGCTCCTAACCATCACGAAATTGCCTACTGCTATTTACTAAACGTGGGTCGAGTTGTCTTGCACTATGGACAGAATCGGCAACCACTGCTGGACAGTTTGCCAGAGGTATTTTATCGTCCCGAAGACCTCTATATTTCTCGGCAGTGGGGAATTCGCACTGAGGAATGGATGGGCTATCGGCGCACGGCATCAGAGGCGACAATCTTGGCAGAACTCAGCGACGCCCTCCAAAGCCAAGTGCCAACCTTGGCAATGGTGGATGGTTCATTGACCTACTGGTTTTTAGAGCAGTTGCCTGCCGAGGCACGCGATCGCATCCTACCCCCGATTCTCGATGCTTGGAGCCAGCTGCATAACTCTGGTATTCCAGTTATGGGCTATCTCAGCGCCTCTCGCAGTGGCGAAGCTCTCAACTTTTTGCGCCTCCAAGCCTGCCCCCACCCCGATCCTGATTGTGTCACCTACTGCCCCAATCAACTAGAAAAAACGCCCTGCCACATATTCGACCCTTTAAAGGATACTGTCCTCTGGATCACCCAACTGCAGCCGGGGCAACGCAGCGCCCTCTTTAAGAGTTCCGCTCGGATTCTCGATTTGTATGGCTCCCACACCATCTACTTCTGCTACGTCCATGTTGGAACAGAAATTGCCCGCATTGATTTTCCTGCCTGGGTGGCTGAAGACTCCGCACTTCTGGACCAATCCCTCGGCTTAATGTTGGCTCAGGTGCAGAAAGGCTATGGCTACCCAGTCGCCCTGGCTGAGGCTCACAACCAAGCAGTTGTGCGGGGGGGCGATCGGGCTCGGTTTTTCGCTCTACTTGAACAACAAATGATTAAGGCAGGACTGAGAAACGTGGGGACTTCTTATAAAGAAGCGCGTAAGCGAGGCAGTATTGCTTAGGGAAGGGAGATGACTCAAACAAATATTTTGAACCTAACTCATGACCAAATTCTCACATATGTGGAACAACAAGTGGCACTGGACCGTGATCGCGTGTCCGCCATCAGAGAAATTGCCGCCTTGAGAAATGATGTTACCCTGCTCTCGGTACGAGAGGATGAGTTCATTTTTGAACAAAAAGTTAAAGCAACTCTCAACACATCTCGCAGCTAAAGGTAATTTTGGTATCTTTCCTGAGCGAGTAACCATTTTCTTATTTGCTCAAAATGCTCACTTCTTGTCCAAGATTTATAATGCCAGAGCAAAAAATTGAAAATTTTTCTTTCCTCTCCATCCTTTTTTTCTGATTCAGCTAATTTATAGCAATCAGATAATACATCTATTATTCTATCATCTAACTCCACTTTCTCGACTTTATTATCTTGACATTTTCTAAGAGCTGCTACTGCTATTCCGCTTTCAAGGTTGAACTTTCTTTTATACATATCCGAAAGTCCTTGACTATCGAGCCCTTTGTCATCAAGTGCTATAGCACGAAAATTTCCTACTTTATAATTAGGATAGTTTTTCTGTGACCATTGGATAAGTTGTCTGATAATATAAGTACCCAAACCTTTTTTTCTAAGCTTTTCGCAACTGATTTCAAAAGCTGCAACAGATGTCCTGTCTGCAAAAAGTATTTCATTATCCCACTCTCTTGCACTTACTGCCCAAACGTTACAGGAATTAGCAGAATTTTCTATGATGCTATAGTTGCTAAGAATGTTGTTTTTAACAATAACCTCAATCAGTGGAATTAAAGTAATAACGTATAATTTAGAATCTCCTGTAGGGGAATTAATATATTCCTTCTTAGATAATAAAACATACATATCTGTCTTAACAGTTTCAGCTTCTCTGCCAGGCATCTCATATTTATGTTGACGAATCCTAAAAGTCTCGGCTTTTCTATCGGGTATCTCATGTTCATGTTGACAACAGACAATTTCCATTTTGTCTTCTAATATCATTATTTTCTCAGTTGATTTAGATGTTCACTACTATAGCTTTTTAAAGCTAAATAAATTAACTCTCTTCTAACGCAGTTCTACAGAACTTCGGAATGAAAGCGATAATTGTTAAAACTGCAAATGATACAGGTGTAATTGCAATTATCTATTTTTTTTCAAGTCTTCGTATGTAATTATATATTGGAAAGAACTCAAGGGGTTGCTAGTACTTTATCGCTGGTTGACTATTGATTAGGCAGTGTTGTCTACCACCTCGGAAGCCTTCATCTATATCGCCATGGCACGGCTTATGATCGGGCGTGTTTATACCTTTCGTACATCCTCTCAGCTTTGCCTAAAAACCTCTCCAATATCCCTTAAGCCATGTAAAACGCGAATTACATCAATTCCGTCTTTAATCTCTTGATAGAACACCACATAGTTGCTAGTGGGAAAGCTTTGCAATCTTTGGAAGTAACTCCTCGCGCCTTCTTCCCATACCTGGTATTCCTTGCTAACGCCTGTAGTTTTTCCTCAATGCGGTCTAAAAACTCATCAGCGCGATCAAGGCTGCTGTCTGCGATATAGTCCCAAATCTCCAACAAGTCCAATTCAGCACGGAGGCGTTTAACAACGATAGCCATTACTGCGGTTGCCTCTGACGGCGGCGCTGCCGTGCTTTCTCTTTAACTACTTGCATATTCAGGGGAGTTGGCTCTCCGCTGTCCAGCCCTGCCTGAATGTCCTGGGGCAATTCCTGCAAGCGGATTTGCTGAAGTTGCTCCCGCTCCCTCAACAGACGCAATCCCTCACGAATAACTTCGCTGGCAGAGTAATAGAGTCCACTTGAAACCTTCTCCTGGACGTACTGCTCTAGCTCTGGTGTCAGAGACACGTTCATGCCTGAGTCCTCCTCCTATACCTTGGATTTCTCTATTTTCGCCATGACAACAAGGAATAGCAACAATTGTTATTCCTTGTACTAGAAGATGATCAACAGGACTAGGAAAATGAGAGAGGAGTGTACAGCTGCTAAGCATAACCCACCTCTCGCTCACCCTTCATCCCTCAGAGTTTCAATCAATAAGCCCATCTGCTGCTGTTTTGTTTGCAAAAAAGTTTCGCATTGGCGCAAATGCTCGACGGCTTGCGCGAATTGCTCGAATACTTCTTCCAGTTCCAACTCACCCGTTTCAATTCGAGCGATGATGGTTTCCACTTCGGCAACAGCCTCTGCATAATTCCATTTTTCTTGAAGTGGTGTAGTCGCTGGGTGAGAACTAGAGGTACCGATGAAGTCAGTCATTAATCCAAAACCTCCGTAACCTTGACTTTAGCGCGGCCCTGGCTTAATTGAACTGATAACTCCTGGCCCGGTTCTAACTTTGTAGTAGAACGGGTGATCGCACCATTTTCCTGTCGCACCACTGCATAGCCGCGTTTGAGGACAGCTTGGGGGTCAAGAGCCGCTAGTTTTTGCCGCAACAGCTCGCAGTATTGGGAAGCTTGCTGGAACTGCTGTGTAGTAAGGTGCATCAGACGATTGCGTTTCCAATTCAAAGACTGCACCTCTGCTTGAATTTGCTGGTCTAATCGCAGCCGTCGTAAGCGCTGGCTGTGCGTTCGCAGCTGAGATAAAGCTGTTGCCAAATGTAGATTGACCACTGCTTCTAAAGTTACAATCCGCTCCTGATGCTGGACATAAAGCTCGGCCAGTTCTGGAACGACTTGCTCAGCCGCTGCTGTAGGCGTGTGGGCATACCAATCAGCAACGAGATCAGTCAAAGACTCATCTCGTTGATGACCAATGCCAGTAATCACAGGGATAGAACAATCAGCAACGGCTCGCACGACCCGTTCATCATCAAAGCAAGCTAATTCCTCTACTGCTCCACCCCCTCTCGACAGAATTAGCACTTCGGCACGACCTTCTCGCTCCACCCGCTCAATTGCTGCCACAATTGATGCTGGTGCTTGCTCCCCTTGCACGAGTGCGGGAGAAAGCAGAACTTGTAAACCTGGATAACGTCTATTAAGTGTCTTTTGAATGTCGCCCCAAGCAGCGGCAGCAGATGAGGTGACGACAGCAATGATTTGAGGATGGGATGGGAGAGAGCGCTTACGTTCTGGAGCAAACAACCCTTCTAGCTCTAAGCGGTTACGTAGTTGTTGGTAGCGCCAAGCTCTCAATCCTTCTCCGGCTGGAAGTGCTTGCCAGACAGTTAGCTGGTACTGTCCTCGCTGAGGATAGAGCCGAATACTACCTAAAATAATTAACTGCTCGCCCCGCAGTGGCTGCTGTACTAGTTTGTGCAACTGACTATTCCACACCACACAACTGATGGCTGCTTTGGCGTCTGGATCTTGAAGCGTGAAAAATAGCCCACTACGATGCTGGTTACTACTGGTGACTTCTCCCAACACCCAAACTTGACTGAGCTGGTCATCCTGCTCTAACAATGCCTGGATATAGGCTGTTAGCCCAGCCACTGATAATGCTGTTTCTGGAATCAGATAGGATAACATCGCCGAACACAGTTCTCGTCAATTTTTTATGGTTGAAACTACTAACATCTTGGTATATAATATAACCAAGAGTGGAGCAAATTTGTGCCGCAGGTGATCGCATTATACTATTACCTAATTCTTGCTTTCCCAGCCCTAGGAAACCTAAAACGCTGTTCCAAAGCAGACAAAATCTCGCTAGAATAGAGTATCTGCTTACTGATTTACCCAACTCCACTCCTTGCAAACCTCCTAAACCTAGAGTCACGAATGGCTACTCAAACTACTGATGTTAATGGCAAGCAAAAAGCTCTAAGTCTCGTGCTCAACCAGATCGAGCGCAACTTTGGCAAAGGAGCAATCATGCGTCTAGGTGATGCCACCCGCATGAAGGTTGAGACGATCTCCAGTGGAGCGCTTACCTTAGATTTGGCTCTAGGTGGCGGTTTACCTAAAGGGCGGGTCATTGAAATCTATGGTCCAGAAAGCTCAGGTAAGACAACTGTAGCACTACATGCAGTAGCGGAAGTTCAGAAAGATGGCGGTATCGCTGCTTACGTTGATGCTGAACACGCTTTAGACCCTACCTATGCTGCTGCATTGGGTGTTGACATTGATAACTTGCTAGTTTCCCAACCTGATACTGGTGAAGCCGCGCTAGAAATTGTGGATCAGCTAGTGCGCTCTGCCGCTGTTGACATTGTAGTCATTGACTCAGTAGCAGCACTTGTTCCTCGAGCTGAGATTGAAGGCGAGATGGGAGATGCTCATGTTGGTCTTCAAGCTCGGTTGATGAGCCAAGCCCTGCGGAAAATCACAGGTAATATTGGTAAGTCTGGCTGTACAGTTATTTTTATTAATCAACTGCGGCAGAAGATTGGCGTTACCTATGGTAATCCAGAGACCACAACTGGTGGCAATGCCCTAAAGTTCTATGCTTCGGTGCGATTAGATATTCGCCGAATTCAAACCCTGAAGAAAGGTACAGAAGAATTTGGTAACCGTGTCAAAGTTAAAGTTG
>JAFAVL010000505.1 GCA_019242465.1 Chroococcidiopsidaceae cyanobacterium CP_BM_RX_35
AGACACCAGACTCATCATTGCTCAGTATCTTAGACTACTTGTAAAAGTAGGAGCTGGACAGCTACCTAATTATGGTGCTGCCCAACGCCTTGGTTCATAATTAATCATAAAGGCACAAAGGAATAAGTTCTTTGTGCCACCCTTCGATTGATATCGTCTTATATTGACTTATATTGACTAATTAACCGGATATGAGATGAACAACGACTTTGTGATTTTTCTAGCAAGTGTTGGTTTACTCTTCCTCTATCTCGTCTTCTCGGCGATGACTGAGATGGGCACCAAGTTCCCTTGGAAAAAATAGACTCAGTTAGCACTTTCAACAAGAAGCTCTCGGCGCAAGGAGCGCCAATTCCTACGAAATCTGGGCTCACAGAATCTTCATCTCGACTTAGTCAGTTTTTAGTTATCTCGCTAAAGTGCAAGGGCACTCTAAAGCTAGAGAAATTTAGACAAGAGTGAGTGCGATGCTTAATAACCCTTTTGTTCGGGCTATAGGTCTTGTGGCTTTATGTTATATTGCTTTGCAGGCGCTAGGATGGAGACTGAATTCTTTGTCAATACTAGCTGCCAGCTTTAGTTATTGGGTCAGATTTACACTTATCCCTCATGGTTGGCAGATTGCACTGGCGATTGGCGTCGTTTACCTGCTGCTAACCGCCGTGAAAACTAGCCGTGATTAACCCGATTGATAGGCAATCGCTACTACGCAGGTATTTTCACCGCAACTCGAAGCCGAGGTGAAGCAGTGCTTCTCGCAGGTGATCACGTCCAGACAAAGACTTAGGACTCACAATCCGCTTGGCAGAATGTTCTGACCAGTCTCCAGAGACATTCATCTGCTGCTCGGCATAGAATGTTTTCATGACTTCGTTGTAGTCGGCGATCGCCTCATCCTGAGCTAACAGGTTATATGTTTCGCGGTGCAGCACAGCTGGTTGTGGCAAACGTGGCTTGACAGCAGCAACATTAGCCGGATTGGGATAGCCAACACACATGCCAAATACAGCAAAGACACGAGGTGGTAGACTAAGTAGCGCCGCCACCTCCTCTGGGTGGTTACGCATTGCCCCAGTGTACACTGTTCCCAGACCTAGAGATTCAGCAGCAGTTGCCGCATTCTGGGCTGCCAATGCTGCATCGACTGTTGCCATGACAAACATTTCTAGATAATCTAAACCGTCGTGAGATAGTCCCCGACTTGCAGCAACATGAGTCAGCCGCGCTAAATCTGCCAACCAAACCAGGAATAACGGACATTGCCGAATATGAGCTTGATTACCAGCTAGGTGAGATAATTTCTCTTTGCGCTCTGCCTCTACGACTGCCACCACACTCCATGTCTGGAGATTAGAGGAAGTAGCAGCAGATTGAGCAGCAGCAACCATCAGTTCTAACTGGAGTTTTGACTAAGCGGCACAGAAATCAAAGATTATGGACATGACAAATTGACTCAACAGCTCGAACAGGCTGAGAGCAGAGTGCATGTCTGCTAACTTCAGGCTTTATGCAGGCTTTTGAGTTTGTTTTTCCACTGATTTTTTCGGTTTAGGCGTAGTCTTTTTAACTATCGGATAGCGAGTTCTCTTTGGGCGAGGCTGACCCAATGGCCATCCCGGAGACTTTCCTCTGGGTTTGGGAGCACTTGCCGGAGTGCCAATCGCAGCTAAAAGTGTGGGAAATCCCTGCGCTACTCGTCCTGGGGTAAGATTTGTCTGTAACTTCTGCCAGGGGAGAGGATTGTCAATGATGCTTGCCCTTGCCAACCACAACTGCCAACTTAGCAATGGCATGAGTTCACTCCAACGCTCAGACATCTGGGTTGTACTGAACTGGGGGATAGTCGTATGTAATCTTTGTTTGGCGAAGCGATTCCAATGATCAACGGCAAACCGACGCAAGTAGGAGCGCCAGACCTGTTCCAACGAAGGCATCTCCTCACCCAACCAAACCAACCACATCGGCTTGGGGGAGCGCCTATGAGGTGGCTTGCCCGTCACGGTGATCCGCAGCAGTTGCACTCGATGCACCGCAGCGGCGCGGAAGTGTAATCCAGTCCAATGTTGAATCTGAACCGTCCCCCACTTCGGGTCTTCTAGCTCTAATATGGCAGTGGGTGTTCCCCAAGTGCTGGCAGCAGCTAGTTTAAATTTAGCTCCATGCAGTTTCGGCCTTCCCTTGCCCGCGTAAGGCGGTGGTGCTCCCCATAAACACAGATTCGAGCGCAGCCGTAACAGTAGATCAACTTTCAGGTCGGCGGTTTGCTTGACGAACGCAGCATTGCCATATTCACTGTCGAACACGGCAATCGGTCGCACTGATAACTGCTGGCAGACTTGCTTGAGTTGGAATGTCGCTCGTGAGAGGGGTGTCTCGAAGCTGGTGATGCGCTCATGCTTTAACGGCAATGCCCAACTACCTTGTGCTTCCGGTATCCAAGCTATGGTGCTAAACCCTTGCCCCACCGTAATCGGCTTGTTGCCAGCGATTGGTGTGGCTTGATGTTCGATTGTCCGGTCTTTCAGGGTAAAAGCTTCCGGTCGCGACCAACCCGTATGGTCTCCTGCCAATAATGGTCGCGTCTGAGTTGGCATCTGTTCGATATATAGTTTTATCAGTTTCCCTTTAGGTGGTCGGCTGTGACGCAACCCGGCATAGAGGCTTGACCACGCTCGCCGGAACACGGGTGAGAGTGACAGTTCCATAAATGAGTTGACACGTGGGCTGGTCAACACTGCATCCATCAAGTCAAAGATGGCATCTTTTCCTTTGCCGAGCAATGTATAAGCGGATTGACGGAATCGTTTGAGCCTGTCCAAAATCATCTTGGGAGATTTGAGAATATATGGTTTTCTCATCATCTCTCCTTTGGCAGCTGAGGCAGCCCTCACGCTGCTTTTCCTGATTTTTAGTCAAAACTCCAGTTCTAAATCCAGTTCTAAAGTTCCTGATGGTAATGGCTTAGGTAGATAAGCGCGAATTGAGCGATGAGACAGTAGTGTACTCAGGCAGTCATTCCATTTAATGTCTAAATCTAAAGCGCTCGTACCATAGCGCTGATGCAGTAGCTCAGTTGGGTTAGTCATCGTTATCTTTATTCATTTCTTGCGTGCAGTATGATTCCGCCACGACATTGACTGATACTCTAGATCTATACTCTGCTTGCGTTATGAACGAGATTGTCCCTCAATTTGAATCCATTGTCGGCTCGACAGGAATCTATGCCTGGGAAAATATCGACATTTCACAGCAGAAACAGATATCTCAGGCTATTGCTCCTGGAACCCATCCTCAATGTATCGTCTATCCCAACACTCAAGCTGAACTTGCAGAAGTTATTGCTTGTGCCCAATACCATAAGGTTCGCGTTTTGCCTTGCGGCAGTGGCAGCAAAATTAGTTGGGGTGGACTGGTAGAAGATGTCTCAGTAGTTGTGAGTACAGAACGGCTGAACCAGTTGATTCAACACGCAGTGGGCGATTTAACTGTAACGGTAGAAGCTGGGACTAAGTTTGCAGATCTTCAGGCTACCCTCGCTAAAGAAAGACAATTTCTTGCCCTCGATCCGACTGCTCCAGAATCAGCAACTCTAGGTGGTATCGTTGCTACATCTGACACTGGTTCCTGGCGGCAGCGTTATGGAGGTGTGCGCGACCAATTGCTTGGCATTAGCTTTATTCGAGCAGATGGACAAATTGCCAAAGCCGGAGGACGGGTAGTAAAGAATGTCGCAGGATACGACTTAATGAAGTTGCTAACTGGGTCATATGGAACGTTAGGAATCGTCACTCAGGTTACATTTCGGGTTTATCCGCTGCCTGAGACTTCAGCCACAGTCGTGTTAACAGGCACAACAGAGGCGATCGCCCAAGCTGCCACAACCCTAAGAGCTTCTGCTTTGACCCCCACAGCAGCCGATTTGCTGTCGAATCAACTAGTAGCTCATCTGGGTATTGGTCAGGGGTTAGGATTAGTGACTCGCTTCCAGAGTATCAAAGAGAGTGTCGTTGAGCAGTCAGCTCAGATTTTAGCAATCGGGCAACATCTGGGTTTACAGGGTACTTTCTACTCAGATGGGAACGAGGTTAACCTATGGCAGAAATTACGAGAACAAATAGGGGCAGCCACCACAGAGCTAGCAATCACCTGCAAAATTGGGGTGATGCCCTTACAAGCTGTGGCAACCCTGGCTCAGATGGAGGTAGGTTTGATTCATGCTGGTAGCGGGTTGGGGTGGTTGCGGTTGGCCAATGCCCAAATGCGAGATGTTGTGGAGATGCGATCACTCTGTCAGTCACATAGCGGGTTTCTCACCGTCCTAGAAGCACCAATGACACTCAAGCAACAGATGGATACCTGGGGCTACACTGGCAACGCTTTAAACGTCATGCGTCGCATTAAACAGCAATTTGACCCGAAAAATATTTTGAGCCCAGCTCGGTTTGTCGGTGGGTAATTGTCTATTGTACTTCCATCAGAAAGATGTAATTGGCAGAATTAGAGAAGCACCCTTTAGTTGGTGAATTTAGTTAATGCAAGCTTCAGAAACTCCTTTAAACGATCGAGCTGGCTCAAAACCAGCCAGCGCAAGTTGGCTCAACGTCAGCTCAGAAAGCACCTCCGGCGGAACGTCGAGTGGCTTTGATTCTCAACACCCCCCGGAACAGAAGCTGATTGATACTTGCGTACATTGCGGGTTTTGCCTCTCCACCTGTCCTAGTTATCGGGTAATAGGCAAAGAGATGGATTCCCCTAGAGGGCGGATCTATCTCATGGATGCAATCAATGAAGGTGAGATCTCCTTAAATACCGCTACAGTAGAACATTTCGACAGTTGCTTAGGGTGTCTTGCTTGTGTGACAACCTGTCCCTCTGGCGTGCAGTATGACAAGTTGATTACTGCGACTCGACCTCAGATTGAGCGTAACTATCCGCGATCGCTTCCCGACAAGCTGTATAGAAAACTCATTTTTTCTTTGTTTCCCTATCCCAATCGGCTGCGAATTTTGCTAGCGCCTTTGTTGCTCTATCAAAAATCAGGCTTGCAGAAACTCGTTCGAGCCACTGGGCTACTCAAGCTCCTATCTCCCCGCTTAGCGGCAATGGAATGGAATCTACCACAAATTTCCCCGGATGCCTTCCGAGACACTTTACCAGAGGTCATCCCAGCTCAAGGTGAAAAGCGCTACCAAGTTGGCATGATTTTGGGTTGCGTGCAGCGCTTGTTCTTCTCCCCAGTGAATGCAGCGACTGTCCGCGTCTTAACTGCTAATGGCTGTGAAGTCGTTATCCCCAAAACACAAGGCTGTTGTGCGGCACTGCCTCACCACCAAGGGCAAGAAGCACAAGCCAAAGAGATTGCCCGTCAGATGATTGACAGCTTTGCAAATACCGGAGTAGATGCCATTATCATTAATGCTGCTGGCTGTGGTCATACTTTAAAGGAGTACGGACGGCTACTGCAAGATGACCCTGAATATCGGGAAAAAGCCCAGGAGTTTGCTCTCAAGGTGAAAGATGTTCAAGAGTTTCTGGCAACAGTTGGGCTAACAGCCGAACTCTCACCTTTAACTTCGCAGCAGCTAACACTGGTTTATCAAGATGCCTGTCATTTGCTGCATGGTCAAAAGATTAGCGTACAACCTCGCCAATTGTTGCGGCAAATTCCTGAAGTAAGGCTGCAAGAGCCCTTAGATGCAGCACTGTGCTGCGGTAGTGCAGGAGTTTACAACATGCTACAACCTGAAATCGCTGATGAATTGGGACAGCAAAAAGTTCAGAACCTGCTTAATACTGGTGCCGAACTGATTGCTTCTGCTAATCCTGGTTGTACGTTGCAGCTCTCTAAGCATCTACAGTTGCAGGGTAAAGCAATTCCCATCATGCATCCAATCGAGTTGTTAGACTACTCAATTCGCGGTGTGAAGCTGGAGAAGAGCGGACGATAGTGTGCGAGTTGGTTAGTTGCCCGATCAATCAACTCTAATCCCTGATGCACCGTTTCAATTACACTCAACTGCCCTCGCAACTCACCAGCTCCGGCAAAACCCTTGGCATACCAAGTCATGTGTTTGCGGGCTTGCCGGACACCGCGATCACCCTTGTACTCCCACAAGGCTTGTAAGTGTTCCTTAGCACATTCTAGGCGCTCCACTGGCGTTGGTGGAGCCAGCATCTGCCCAGTTTTTAAAAAGTAGTCCACCTCTCCTACCAAAAACGGATAGCCCATTGTGCCACGCGAACACATAACCCCGTCTGCACCTGTCTCTTCCAGGCATTTCACGGCTGCCTCCACCGAAAAAATATCCCCATTGGCAATCACTGGAATCGACAAGATCTGTTTAACCCGAGCAATCCACTCCCACTTAGCTGCGCCATTATAACCTTGGGCGCGGGTACGACCATGTACCGTAATCATCTGCGCCCCCGCATCCTCCATGCGCTTAGCAAAGTCTAGGATGTTGATTTCCTTATCCGTCCAGCCAATGCGCGTTTTTACCGTCACTGGCACATCCACCGCCTTCACTACAGCTCGCACAATTGCCTCGGCTGTCGCTGGTTCCCTCAGTAAAGAAGAGCCACCACCGTTTTTGGTAATTTTGTTGACGGGGCACCCCATATTGATATCCACCGTATTAGCTCCTTCCGCCACAGCCATCTGTGCTGCTTCTGCCAAGAAATTTGGGCGACAGTCAAACAGTTGGATACTAATCGGTTTCTCGTTAGGGTCCACCTCCATAATTTTGGGCAACTCTTTAACGTAGTGCAGCCCCGTCGCATTCACCATCTCGGTGTACATCATCGACTCAGGAGCATAGCGGCGCACTAGACGGCGAAACACCAAATCCGTAACGCCTGACAAAGGTGACTGTAACACCCGGCTTTTCACCTCAAAAGAGCCAATTTTAAGTGGGTTAGAGAGCCGAGCTTGCAAATTGGGAGATAGAGGAATCATGGCAGGGGGGCAGGGGGCAGGGGGAGAAGAGAACTAAGGATAATTAATTAGAGCTAGAGATGACTTCTATCTACAACCTCATTCTCACTCTTATGTCTAACAAAGGGGTCAGTTGGGTAAGCAGACCAACCAACTCAACTAGTCAACTCAAAATTCTGAGCAGCTTGATACAGA
>JAFAVL010000549.1 GCA_019242465.1 Chroococcidiopsidaceae cyanobacterium CP_BM_RX_35
ACCAAGTAGTGCGGCAGGCTAATTGTTGTTGTTTCACCCACCAAATATCTAATTACGGAGCTAGATGCCCTAGTTGTATTCCGTCAGGAATCAAGCGCGGGTTGCATTCACATCGTAAAACACCTTTGACCTCTTTCATAGTCTGAGGTGGGGTTTCCCCCCACACTCTACACCCTGCGCCCAAAGCGCGCTTGACTAGCTCCAGAGAGTTTTGCCTCCATGAAACAAATCATCTGTGTTTCCAAGTCCGTGAAGAACTGGCGGTGTTGCAGTTCTGTTAGTACTGTCTGCTCAATCGCTTCCAACTCGGTCTGCCACAGCACCAGTATGCGTTCACAAGTCTCGCGGAACTGAGCATCTGAATTGTCATCCCAATTCAAGTCGCTAGCCATGTAGTCAACTTCCTTGCCACCAACTAAGACGCGTATATATGTGTCAGTTGACTGTACAATGCCCCAGCAACCATCCCACACTTTTTGTGATGGAATTGCCTCAGCTTGACACCGGATTCGGACAAGATCGCCAGGTTGATAGTTTAAATGTTCGCCTGGTTGGATATGTTGAGTGGGAGGAATCATTACCGTGAAACTGGACATCAGGTTACTACCTTGCAGCTTTTCAGCCTCAGCTTGCTCAACTGATGGCAGTGTCGCTCTATTTCCTGGTCCATAATTCATCCAGTGAGCTAAGCCTAAAAAGCTACTAACGACGATTGCTTATCATCACCCTCTTGTAGTTCGCTTTCCAGTTCAAAAAGTGCTCATTTCTTGTTCATTTTTCCAAATCCATGACACCAGATTGAATTCTGAGCAAAACTTACGCACAAGTTATTCAAAAAAAGAGGAGCGAATATAGAGCCAGCAGTAGCAAGACAATATCAATACTTTTTAAAACATTTTCCTTTAAATTTATATATCAGTTATTTTCATTTATATGGCTATATTAAAATTCATTATCTAATAACATTACCGAGAAGGAAATGACCAAGAATAACGAAAGACGTACACCACTCAGCAAAGACGCCATTCTACTAATTAGAGGTTTGATTGTTGGTGAAGTACTGACAATTGCCATCATCGGTGGACTATGGTTGTGGCTGAGACCACGCCTGCAAGTTGGTAACGGCGTACCTTCCTCTAGCCTAACTACAGATACTGCCTCTGCTCCCACTCAGTCAACCTTTAAAACCGTTACCAATGTGCCAATTGGCTCATTCAACTATGGTGGGAGTACAGCTTGGGCACCGATCCGGCTGCTGGTAGATTCTCAGCTGCAGAATGCTCGCCCGGAATTACAGTTGCGCTACGTAGACCCAACTCATGGCAGCCCTGGTTCTAGTGCAGGAATCCGTATGTTACTCTCTGGGCAATTGGACTTCACTCAGTCTTCTCGTCCCCTCACAGCTAAAGAATACGCGGCGGCTCAGCAGCAGGGCTTTACACTTGAGCAACGTCAGGTAGGCGTTGATGGAATTGCAGTAGTCGTTAACCCATCACTCAAGGTTCCAGGTTTAACTATTGCCCAGTTACAGCAGATTTATTTGGGACAAATTACAAATTGGAATCAGGTAGGTGGACCAAACCTGCCCATCATCCCTTTCTCCCAATACCCAGAGGAAGCGGACGTGGAATTACTCCCTGCTAAGCCTGGGGCACAGAGGCAAGTACCTAGTGCCAATTTGAGGTATGTCTACTCCACTACAGAGGCACTGCGCCACGTCAGTCAAACTCCTGGCGGTATATACTACGCTTCTGCACGGGGAGTAGTGCCGCAATGTCATGTGAAGCCTTTACCTTTAGGACTGACTTCCACTCAACTGATAGCTCTCTACCGTGAACCCTTAGTGCCACCAGAGCAGTGCCCGTTAAAGCGCAATCAGCTCAACACAGAAGTCCTCAAGAACGGTAATTATCCACTCACTACCAATTTGTTTGTGGTGATTAAGCACAACAAGGGTCGGGAACAGCAAGCGGGGGAAGCTTACACCAGGCTTTTGCTGACTGGTCAGGGGCAAAAGGAAATTGAACAGGCTGGGTTTGCCCCAGTCCACTAGATCTCGATGTAATTAAGTCGATTTTGGATTTTTGGAGCTTCGGTTTACCGGATAACTCCAAAATCCAATCCAGTATCTCCCCAGTAGCTAGATGCAGTCTTCATAAAGTTTAGATAAAGTTTAAGGAGAACTACGTAGGCGTTCCAACCTTTATTTGGTGAGAACCACATATTAGTTCTAGAAGTCGGTTTTTATCTTAAGTAAAAGTACTTAAGGCTTCGTCGGAGACAGTTCCGCGAGCTAAGTTGAGCAAGCCCAATGTACTAGGCGGACGCATCATCATATGTTAGGCAAGTTACTTGAGGGACGTTATCAGATTGTTCAAGTTCTAAGCAAGGGAGGGTTTGGTCAAACCTACCTAGCTCAAGATACTCACCGACCCGGACGCCCCAACTGCGTCGTCAAACATCTTATGGTTGCTACCAGTAGCCACACTATCTCTCCGCAAGCTCTTAGGTGGCTATTTATTAGAGAAGTTGAAGCCCTGAAAAAGCTAGGTGCCCATGACCAAGTGCCTCAGCTTTTAGATTATTTTGAAGACAAACAAGACTTCTACTTGGTGCAAGAGTTCATCAAAGGGCATCTCCTGAGTACAGAACTACCGTTAGGTCACTGTTGGACTGAAAGTCAAGTTGTACAATTGCTGCAAGAGGTTCTGGGCATTCTGGAGTTTGTACATAGCCATGCGCTAATTCATCGAGACATTAAGCCAAGTAATATTATCAGACGAGAGCGGGATAGCAGGTTAGTACTCATTGACTTTGGCTCAGTTCAGCAAGCTTCGACTCAAATAGTTAGGTTTCAAGGCAAGACTCGTACCAGCATTGCCGTCAGCATCCCTGGTACCATTGGTCTTGGGACACCAGGCTATATGCCGATTGAACAGGAGCAAGGTAGACCACGTCTCAGTAGCGATATCTATGCCCTAGGTATGATTGGTATTCGAGCGCTGACGGGGCTGAAGCCGACGCAATTCTCAAGAGAACCTGATACAGGCGAGCTAATTTGGCATCAAGCTCAGGTTAGTAAGACCCTAGCGGATATCCTTAGTAGGATGGTGCAACCTGACTACAGATACCGATATGAATCAGCGACAGAAGTTCTACAAGCGCTCCTGCCATTGACGACGTCAACGCAGCTCCCGGAGGCTCCTCCTTTGAGAACGTTGACTAAGCTTGAGCAGCCAACACAGAAGTTAGCACCAACGCCACCAGCACCTCCAGCAGTAACCGTTACTGGGGGATCTCAAGTACAGAAGGAAGCTCATGTTCAGCAACGCCTAGCAAGTGCCCCAACAGCAGTAGCTATTGCATTGGAGCAAACTTCTCTACCTAAGCAGCACAATAAGCAGGTTATTAAAGATGAGGAAACGCAACCACTTCTAGAAGAGCAGACTAGTGATATTACTGTTTCTGCTTTTCCTAGCAAATCTGCTTTGCTGATTGGCTTAGCAATAGGTATTATCTCTGGTCTAGTTCTTATGGTGGTGAGCTACTATTCCCTACAGCTACCAGCCGCTGCTCCTAAAACCCAATCCCAATCTTATAAAGTCAAATAAGAGGCAGGGGTGCAGGGCTCAGGGGGGAAAGAGGCTCAAATTATTGCCTTTGCTCAGTTGGAGGTTGGTAATTAGTTGCAACACTATCCCTATGGATTAAAAACGCCACAATCCCGACTACAACTAAGTTAGTTATTAGTAGCCCAGTAGCACTCCAAATCCAAACTTTCATCGTCATAATATCAGGCTTTATTTACTAAAGTGACTTTAAAATGAAAAGCATTGTATCTTATTGCCGAGGTAAAGACAATACCTAAGTATAGGTGAGAGGATTCTCATCAGCATAGGCATTCAAGCTATCATGCTATGAGCTTGAGGCTTGAGGATAGATGCTTAAAGGGAATTTACAGCGTCAGGGGTTAATTTTTGCAATCGTAATGTGGCTACTCAGCCGACTCTTAATTGGCGTTGCGATGTTACTCGTTGCCCCCTCACTTCCGGTGCCACCAAGCGGTATCGTGCCTACATTTAGCTGGGATGTTTTCTCAGCGTGGGATAGTGTCTTCTACGAAAAGATTGCTACCTCCGGCTACGAATATGCTCCTGACAGCCACAAACATTCTGTTGCCTTCTTTCCCCTGTTTCCTTTGTTGATCCGGGGTGTCATGGCTCTTGGCTTGCCAGTTGAAGTAGCAGGCACGCTAGTGAATAACTTGGCATTCCTAGGTGCCTTGATTGTGCTTTATCGTTGGATGGCTGAACGCCATGGCATTAGTGTTGCCAGGTGGGCAACTGCAGTCATAGCCTGGTGTCCGCTTTCTTTGTTCGGAACTGTGATCTACTCAGAGGGGCTGTTTCTATTGTTCAGTACGGCTGCTCTCAAGGCATTTGATCAAAAGCATTATGCAGAGGTGACTGTTTGGGGCGCATGCGCCACTGCTGCCCGTCCAACAGGAGTGGCGCTCATCCCAGCTTTTTTGATTGTGGCTTGGAGAGCGAACTCTGGGACTAGAGCCTATCTTGCTAGTCTAGCCACAGGTGGAGGGCTGTTTCTGTACAGTTTGTACTGTAAGCTTCAGTTTGGCGATTACTTAGCGTTTCTACATGCACAACAGGCATGGAGACCTGCCACTGGGTTTAATTGGCTACAGTGGTGGAAAATGTTGATGCAAATTTCAGTTGGCACAACGAATTGGAAATACGGCTCAATTAAAGATCCTTGGCATCCGCTACTGTTCTTGCTGATTGTAAGTTGCAGCTATATTTTATGGCGCTACCGCAGACACCTGAGTTCTGCTAAGACAGATTATGGTTTTGCTTTCTTAGGTTTATGTCTGTGGCTACTAGCAGGCGATCCTTTGACCAACGTAGTCGCAATCTTCGGTGGCGGTTATCTGCTCTGGCACTTACGCACGCAACTTAGCCCTGTCACTGTTAGCTATGGCTTTTGTGCTTTGGGGTTACTCTTGGTTTCTGGCAGTACAATATCTCTAAATCGCTTAGCTTACGGTATTGTGTCACTGGAGATTGCCCTTGGTATGTTGCTAGCTCGCTATCCGCGTTGGGGATACACAGTCATGGTCTTTTTTGCCATCCTACTCACAAGCTTCGCTGTGCGGTTTGCCCAAAAACAATGGGTTGCTTAAAATTCAAACTATTCAACAACTTCATTCACTGGGAACCGATCCAAAAGCTGCATAGCCCGGTATGCATTGCGCTGCAAAGCTTCTGGCAGATGGGGAACGTGCGGCACCTGAGACAGGAGATCTAACGTCCGGCGCAAGAGCCGCACCACATCCCCTTCATCTAAACTGGTGTTAGTGCAGAGTTCTAGCCAATCTACTCCCAATGCCCACTGTTCTACGAGGGCAATCAAGTCATACTCCAACCAAATCGGCAGCGCTACACCAAATCGGCGTTGTAATTGGAACAGCTGACGACGGGTTGAACGCAATCCAGACAAAGCCTCCTCAACTTCTGGGGCAAGAGCATAGCGTACCCAGCTATCTGGACGCGGTGTCTCAGTCACCAGTGCCGCAATTGCCGCCGTTAGGTGATGAGGATCTAATTCGTCAAGTTCACCGCTAGCTAGCGCTAACCCTAGCCACAACTCATTATCTCCCCGAATTGCTGCCGCCACTTGTCCTAAAGCTGTGGGCAGTAAACTCTTATCTCCCCCAGCTTGTCCTTGGTCAGCTAAACAACCAAACCGTTGCAAGATTTCAATCAGGTTGAGAAATTCTTCCCAGTGATGTTGAGACTGTTGGTTCAACTCGGCTTGACGCACCGCTATTTCTGTTTCCAACTGTAGGCTTTTCGACCGACGTTTGAAGATATTAGCTGGATTCCCTACTTGGTGGATGGGGTGATTTTGCAATTTAGCTTTGAGTGCAGTAACTCGCTCCTGTTGAGCCAATACTTCTGGTGCTGTGGGAGCCAACATTGCTGCCGATGAAATTGCTTGTGCGATCGCCTCTGTTATTGTGTTGCCACGACGCGATTGACCTGGCTTCAAAGGCATCTCGACAGGTGGAGCCAAATCACTGGGAATCTCAAGGCGCGGTAATTCAGCATACAAATCCACCACATCCTTTGTCGTGGCTACGTACCAGCGGTTATCTTGTCCCAAACAAACTAAATAAGGAGCCTGACCAGATCCTGGTGTTTTCGCAACTAACACAGCCTCTATTGGTAAAGCAGTTGGCACATGCTTGCCCTTTAAGCTCAGCAACGTTCCTGACATCGTAAAGCCAATTAACATTGCCAACTGTTCAGCCCGCTCTGCTTGAGCCTGATTTTGCAATGTCTTCAGCAACTGGCTTTCCACCTTAAGGCTAGCTTGTAATTTCTCGAAGCTTGCCAACTGCGTCATGTCCACATTGGCCAATTGAGATTGAATTTGGGCTAGTTGGGCTTGGAGTTCAGCCAGCGCTTGATACTGAGGCTTCAAATACAAGGTTGCCACGTACTGACCAAAGCTGCGTTCTACCAGCTCCTTAGCTTGCTCTAAAGTATGGGTTTGCAGCAGATTCAGCACCATGCCATAACCAGGCGTAAACTGGCTCACTAATGGATCGGCTCCAGATGTTGCCAAATAAACAGCTTCTCTCGCACCTTCAAACTGCGTTTGCTGTGTTACAACATGTCCCAGCCGATCCATGCCTCGCCGTCCAGCCCGCCCTGCCATTTGCAAAAACTCTGAAGCGTTCAACAGCCGATGTCCCCGATCGGTACGCTTGGAAAGGCTAGAAATCACTGTTGTACGGGCTGGCATATTGATCCCAGCAGCTAGCGTTTCAGTGGCAAACACCACTTTAATTAACCCCTGCTGAAACAGTTCTTCCACCAACCCCTTCCAGGCAGGCAATATCCCGGCGTGATGAGCCGCAATACCACGATATAGAGGTTGAATCTGACCAGAACGACCTGCTTCTGGATTCCGACGCAAAAATTCGTCAATCTGCCATTGCAGCTGTTCCGCCTCAGCCTGATTTATCAGTGGCAAATCTCCCAACTCTGCTACTGCCTTATCGCACCCCCGCCGACTGAAGATGAAGTAAATTGCTGGTAGCATATCTCTCGACGTTAGTTGAGTCAGGACATACACCAAACTCGGAGGCTCAGGTCTTGGACCTCTTTCTGATCTCTTACCCCGAGACTGCTTCAGTTGTGGGTTAATCTTTGAGGAGTCGCTGTTGAGGAGGGGAAATAGCCCTTTAGGATTACAGAAGTGAAACTCTAAAGGTACAGGGCGAAAGTCGGAGTAAATTAATTCGGTAGGACCATGAACCTGGTTGATCCAGTCCGTCAGTTGGTCGCTGTTAGCTATAGTAGCTGAGAGCGCCACCAACTGAATTTCTGATGGGCAATAAATAATTGATTCTTCCCAGACTGTACCGCGTTGGCGATCGTTCATATAGTGGCA
>JAFAVL010000552.1 GCA_019242465.1 Chroococcidiopsidaceae cyanobacterium CP_BM_RX_35
AAACCGTACCTCAGTTTGGCGACCAGGAATTGCATCCTGTTTGAGTCGAAAGGCTGGCACCCAGAAGGCGTGAATCACGTCATTCGCTGTCATGTTGATCTGGGCTTCACGCTTTAAAGGCACGTGCAGCTCGCTAGAGACAACCCCTGTATCTGGATAGGTAAAAATCCAGGCGTACTGCATACCCGTAACATTTACCACAAATTCCGGCGGCTTACCTTCCCGGTCAGAACTTGCTCTAAGAGTAGGAGAAACGACTCCCATACCGGGAGCATTCCGCTTTTGAGGAATTTGGTCATCATTACGGACTGCTGCCGTAGCAGGATCTTGCCTTGCCTCATCAGATTTCTGCTGATTGAGGTTGGCAGCAGGTGAATCGTTAAGGGTTGCAGCAATCGCTGCCCCGGGCATCCTTGTCGCCTCCTGTGCCACTGGCTCGTGCATGTCATGAGGACTAAAGCCACCAATCGAGTTATAAACCTCAAAGCTATAGATGGAAATTCCGATCACAATAATTGCTGGTAATGCTGTCCAGAGAATCTCTAGCGGCACGTTACCAAACACTGGTGGTCCATCTGTGTTGTCGCCCGGACGGCGTCGGTATCTAATAGCTGCGACAATCAGTACGCCCTCTACAAGCAGAAACAGACCCATAGATACAGTCATCATTGAATTAAACAAGCCGTCTACTAAGACAGCCTCATCCGAGGCGGCTACTGGTAGCAGACCGTGGTTTTGACCGTACCAGAGGCTGACCAGGGTCAGCCCAATGCCAATGAGTAGGGTCCAGATAGAACTTGGGATGTTCACGGGTAAGATTCTAGAAAATTTAACTATATTCAGTGCCCACCTACCACGGTAGTGCAGCTAATGAGGATGAGGAACAAGAGGTACCTAATTTTTACTTATTTCTTTGGGATCGCTGCTTAGTGGAATGCCCGCCTTTCCCCTGAGTCTTGAACTCATGGGAAATGTAAAGAAATGCAAAAGAAATCTGCTAGGCACTGCCCACTCTTTGCAATCATCCAGTAAGAAGTCCAACAACCAACTTGAAAAATCCCTAAAGCTTCTAGGCATAAAGAGCTAATGTCATTCAAAGTATTAATAACTAGAGTCAGCTATATTCCCTGAAGGAGATGCGCTAGGGTGGGGATGAGCCGATACTCACAAGATTGTTAAGTTTTAAGTTCGATGTTTGATTGGCAGAAGGTGTGATGCATGACTGAAACCGTCCTAGATCGACCAAACGTATCGGTAGGCGAGTCGTCTCGAATACAGGACCGAGTCCGTCGCCTAGTCTGGAAAATCTGTATAGCTACCTTGCTCCTGATGGCAATCGGCAGCGCTACCCGTGTCATGAATGCTGGTCTTGCCTGTCCTGACTGGCCTCTATGCTACGGCAAGCTAGTGCCAACTCAGCAAATGAATCTTCAGGTGTTCTTAGAGTGGTTTCACCGTTTGGATGCAGCACTGATTGGCGTGAGCGCGATCGCGCTAGTTGGGCTTTCATGGTGGCATCGCCCTAGTCTACCTAGGTGGCTACCTTGGGCAGCTACTTTCGCGCTGGGTCTAATTGTCTTTCAAGGCATATTGGGGGGACTCACGGTGACAGAACTCCTCCGGTTCGATATCGTCACTGCCCACCTGGGAACAGCACTGTTATTTTTCATAACCCTGCTTGTCATTGGTACAGCGATTGCTCCATATCAGGGTACTGGAACTGTCGGGAAGTTGCCCTGGTTTGGTCTTGTGGCTGCGGTTCTGGTTTACCTGCAAAGTCTACTAGGGGCTCTGGTAGGGTCTCAGTGGGCGCTGCATCAGTGTTTTGCGGGTCAAGAACTTTGCACTGTTATGTACAGCCATATTGGTGGTGTGGTGCCACCAACGCTCTCCACTTTAGCAGTGGTATTTTTATCTTGGCGCACGCCAGCACTGCATCCAGCCTTGCGGCAGCTAGCTAACTTTTCTGGAGGGTTACTGCTATTGCAGGTGGTGTTGGGCGTTGCTACTTTCCGGTTACGTCTCCAAGTTGAGCCTCTAACCGTGGCTCACCAAGCTGTGGGTGCCACTCTTTTAGGGTCACTGGTAGCTTTCACTGTTCTGGCACTACGTGACCAAGCCCAGAGCGAATCAATGATATTGTCAAACAAGTAATTGGTGCAAATATGATTGGGACTAGTGTCTCTCGCCACCATCAAAATCTTTTACAAGTCGTTCAAAGCTACTACCAGCTAACTAAGCCTCGAATTATTCCGCTGCTACTCATTACGACTGCTGGCAGTATGTGGATTGCAGCTAAGGGGCGAGTGGACCCGCTGTTACTGCTGGTTACACTTGCTGGTGGTACTTTTGCCGCTGCCGCAGCCCAAACGCTCAACTGTATCTATGATCGGGATATCGACTACGCGATGGAGCGCACGCGCCACCGACCTTTGCCTTCAGGTCGCATCCAGCCGCGCGATGCTTTAATCTTTGCGATCGCCCTTGCCAGTCTCTCTTTCACTTTGCTTGCTGTCTTTGCCAACTTGCTTTCTGCTGTGTTAGCAATGGCTGGTCTCTGCTTCTATGTAGGTATTTACACTCACTTGCTTAAACGCCACAGCACGCAAAACATTGTTATTGGTGGAGCCGCTGGGGCAATACCAGCGCTAGTAGGCTGGGCAGCAGTTACAGGTACGGTTAGCTGGGCAGCCTGGATCATCTTTGCGATTGTATTTTTGTGGACACCGCCGCATTTCTGGGCGCTGGCACTGATGATCCGCGATGATTATGCCAAGGTTGGGGTCCCCATGCTACCAGTTGTCGTGGGTAATGTTGCGACAACTCACCAAATCTGGCTTTACACGCTGATTTTGATCCCAGTGACACTATCACTGGTCTACCCACTCCAAGTGACAGGAGCAGTCTATGGAGGCATCGCCATCCTGTTGGGGACAATCTTTATGAGAAAGGCTTGGGCGTTGTTGCAGCACCCGGAAGATCAACAAAAAGCGCGATCTCTTTTCCTCTACTCCATCCTTTACATGATGTTGCTGTGTGGTGGGATGGTGATTGATAGCCTCCCCATCACTCATCAGTTGATGAGTGCTTTGACAGAGCAGCTACAGACGCTGTAAGTGTTGTCATTAGTAAACAGTAGTTGAATGCTTGGTGTTGTTCGCCTAACTAGTGTCAAAATTCACTCCTTCGTCCTAGCAATCCCTGCTTAGAATAGTAAGGAGAGAATGTAGTTTACATTTGTGCAGCGTATAGCACAAAAGCACTCATTTATGGCTCCCGCTGTTTTAATCCAAAACCTCCAGAAGCGCTACGGTAAAGTTGAAGCCGTTAAAGACGTTTCGTTTCAAATAGAACCAGGAGAAATATTTGGGCTGTTAGGTCCTAACGGAGCTGGTAAAACGACTACGCTCCGTGCTTTGTGTACTTTGACCACCCCAGATGCAGGAAGAGTTGAAGTCTCTGGTATCTCTGTCGTAGAAAAGCCCAGATTAGCAAGACAGCGACTAGGCTATGTCGCCCAGGAAGTTGCTCCAGATAAAGTGTTGACTGGACGAGAACTGCTACAACTGCAAGCCGCTCTTTACCACCTGCCCAGTGCTGTGGGAAAAGAGAGGATTGAGCAGGTACTAGGCTTACTGGGTTTGGAGGAGTGGGCTGATAGGCGTACTGGTACCTATTCTGGTGGACTGCGTAAGCGCTTGGACTTGGCAGCTGGATTACTCCATGCACCTGATGTTCTAGTTTTGGACGAGCCAACGGTGGGACTAGACATTGAAAGCCGATTTGTCGTCTGGGATTTCCTCCGTCAACTCCGGGCTAATGGCACAACTGTCCTGATCACCAGCCACTATTTAGAAGAGATAGATGCGCTAGCTAGTCGAGTCGCAATTATTGATCGAGGAGTGGTGATTGCCACAGGTACACCTTCGGAGTTGAAGGATCAGGTAGGAGGAGAGCGCATAACTCTACGCATTCGTGAGTTTTCCCCTGGGAAAGAAGCTGAAACAGCTAAACATCTGCTGCAATCTCTGCCCTTTGTGCAAGAAGTTATTATTAACAGCGCTCAAGGGAATTCCCTGAACCTGGTTGTCACTCCCCAAAGTGATGCTTTGAGTGCGATTCAACAGTCTTTAAACGCAGCCGGATTGCCTATGTTTGGTATTGCCCAGTCTCGACCTAGTCTCGATGATGTCTACCTTGCTGCTACAGGGCGCACGCTGATGGATGCTGAATTGGCGGCTGTTGGAAGTCGAGATTTAAAGGCTGAGCGGAAGCAGAGTATGAGAGAGGGGAAGTGAGGAAACGGAGAAGAGTTGATTTAACCACAGAGACGCGGAGAACGCGGAGAGAGGAAGCAAGATGAGTGGTACTGTTACACCTTCTAAACCTGATGTGATTGGACAGCCTGGGTTAAGGGATCAGTTGCAGGCTGGTAGGGAACCTAGTTATTTAAGTGAATTGGTTCAAGAAACTCTGGCTCTAACTCGGCGGCTGTTCATTCAGTTGCAGCGGCGTCCTTCGACCTTGGTGGCAGGGATTATTCAGCCTGTGTTGTGGCTGTTTCTGTTTGGGGCGCTGTTTCAGAATGCGCCGCAAGGATTGTTTGGTACGAGCCAGAGCTATGGGCAGTTTCTGAGCGCTGGGATTATTGTGTTTACTGCCTTTGGCGGCGCACTCAATGCTGGGTTACCAGTGATGTTCGACCGGGAATTCGGCTTTTTGAACCGCTTGCTAGTCGCTCCCTTGGCGTCACGGTTTTCCATTGTCCTGGCATCGGTATTTTTTATTGTCAGT
>JAFAVL010000574.1 GCA_019242465.1 Chroococcidiopsidaceae cyanobacterium CP_BM_RX_35
AGCTTGGACGCAATTCCAACAGCCGCCGCAGTAGCAAAGCCAGCCAAAATTGTTCGCCTTTCCATAGCAATTTTTCTTTTGATATTGGATCCTATACAAAACCCTGTCCGATTACCCAACCCGTTGCTTATCGGGTATCAACATCAAATTGAAAATTAGCATTTATAACATGCACCTCATTGAACCGGATGAAAGCGACTGAACTGGGACGGAAAGGAATTGCCTTTTAGCTTAGAACAAGAAAATATGAAACTGATATGATAGGACGTTTTTACACCCTCCAACCTATTTTGATTTAAATGTTGAAGGGTAGTGTCAACTTAAGGGTTGTTAAGAAAGAAACAAGTTAAAAAAGTAGAGAGAGCCGTTAAAGAATGGGAGGAATTTATTGCTGAAATCTTGGGAGTGGCTGCATAAGCAATTCCTTTTTCAAGGAAATTTCTGTCCTCAAAAAGTTTTGCATCACAACCAAAAAAGTCGCCCTAATGCTTGATATAATGAACCTTGTCCGGGTTCTGATTTGACGTTAATTTAATGCTGTTCTGACAACCACAACGAAGAGGTGTCTCTATGAGTGTGAATAAAACTGGGATAGCGAGTGTTTTATTATTCAGCGGGATTTTGGCCTTGAGCGTCTCCCCAGTCCGCGCAGACACTGAGACTGGAAAGCAGGCGAGTACAGCTCTTACGATAGCAACAACTACAAATCG
Organism: Chroococcidiopsidaceae cyanobacterium CP_BM_RX_35; assembly: GCA_019242465.1. The sequence continues at coordinate 711 of JAFAVL010000574.1, forward strand.
CATTGCGAGTGGAACAGGGGTGATAGCTCCTAACGCTGATGCGAGGTCAATTGACAGCAGCTATGATACGGCTCAAGTTAATGTGACTATCCCTCCATGGGTTGGGCATCCAGTTTACGATAATGGAGGTCATTACTACTGGGAGGACTCTCAATACAGAAGGCGTTCAATCCCTCCAGTGGAATACCAGAAATACCGCAGCTATTACCACTGGAACGGCAAAAACTACGACTACCATTATGACCATCGGTATTTCCGGGGTTTTCTTTCCCGAGAGGGTTATGTTCTAGATCGGTTGTTTTGCTCTTAAAATGGTAAATTAAGCCTATTTGTAAATTTGGTGTTGCTGAATAGATTAGGGATCTTGCATAAATCAGGAAGGCTTAGAAAAACTTAGCTCGTAGTTGTACAGCCCAGGGTATTGTCAACTTAATGGAATGAATTCAAAAAAAAAGCATGCTGATTCCTGAGAAGTCAGGATTAACCAGACTAGGCAGCAGATGTCAGACAAGCAACTTCTCGCCAATCTTGAAATCTTTGGCTGAGTTGTTGGCGATAGCGTCGAGCAGTTAGTTGATGTTGTTTCGGGTGGAAGTGGTCTCGGATTGGTCCAAATGCAGAGAGACATCGTTGGGCTTGACCAGGGGATTTGAATCGTCGCATTCGTCGCGTTCGAGTTGGAGTAAAGGGAATTCTCGGCTCGATTGTTCAATCCCTTATGCTGTCGATGCTCCACGTTCTTCACCACTTGTTTCTTTGCCGCTTCGTAGCTCTTGAGCTTATCGGTCACAATGACCCGTGGCACGAAGCCCTGTTTTTTGAGCAGTTTGCGAAAGAATCGCTTTGCCGCCTTCATATCCCGATGTCGAGAAGCTACATCGGGGTAGCTCAACGGGAAGGTATAGTAGAGCCAGATGCATTGGCTAATAATCTCGGCAGGGAATCGGTAGCCTTTGTAGGGATTGGGAGAGCTAGTCATCATGACAGTAGTATCTCAAAACCCGCTACCTGTTGTCAGCTCTCCTCAAGTTGACAATACCTTCCACACGGTTTGTACTCGCGACCCAGGACAGCCAATTCACCAGACGTTATCCCTTGATCACTTTCAAGAATTTAAAAGCATCTAAGATGGTGTCTACTGCCAAGGCAACCTGAACAAATACCAGCACGGAACCCAGAACTTTCCGGAAAGCTTAGGTGCACTTGAATTCACCGCTGCCAGTAGCCTGTAACGGTTTTGAAGGCTTTTGAAGCAATTTGCTGAGATGTGCCAAACGAAAGAATCAGCTCTTCAAGTCCATCTTTAGTTATCTACAACTGTAGTGCTATAACACCTCCAGCAAATCTCCTGACTCTGGTAGGTAGTCTTCATCCAGCACTTGCTCAATCGACCAGGGACATTCAAACGGAAATGCCTCTAGTGGCAAATTTGTTTCCTGCGCCGCATCCTTCCGAGCCTTGACATAAACCTGACTTTGCTCGAATATCTCTAACAGGTATGACATCAAGCTAGGGCTAGTTTCCAAAATCGACTCTATCTGACGCCGTTGCTCAATAATCGTGCCAATCCAGTTTTCAGAGCGTTTCTGAGACTGGTACTTCCATTTCAGCAGGTGCATCATCAACACTCGCAGTGGATTCTTCAGTTCCCGTCGTTGGCTCCCACTCAAATCTTCCACCTCATCAATCAAATTCGGCAGATCCAGCTCCTCGAACTTTTGCTCTTTGAGCAGTCGTACTATCTCCTGTACCCACTTGTTATAGTCCTGCTCATATAGGCTCTTGAGACTGGGTGACTCTGACAACATGGCAACACCTACATGACTGCATGAACGAATTGATGGTAAAGTTCTGTTAATTCTGATTTTCCCAGCTCTACTAATAACCAGGAGCAACCAGTAAACTGGAGCAAGTGTTGTTATTAGGAGAATTACTCAACAAGACTATGGCATCCCCACAACAATCCTCTGAATTCGCCTCCTCACTGTCAAAGCTCTCCTCTAACCCTCAAATTCAGGAAAAATGGTGGTGGCAGCTTGGAACACAACTCCCTGTCTGGTTGACACAGCTCCCTGATAACTTTGGTAAGATCTTTAATCAATATCAGCAACCAATTATTAGTATTGCCCTAATTTTAGCAGCAGGGATTTCACTTAAGGTGGTCCTGGCAGTAATTGCTGCCCTGAACGAGCTTCCACTAATGGCACCAACTCTAAAGTTGGTGGGAATTGGATACTCGATTTGGTTTGTCAACCGCTACTTGCTGAAGTCTTCAACCAGACAGGAACTGTCTCAAATTATTCAGGAAGTTCTAAATAAGTGAACCGAGTTGAATTGACAGACTTGCTAAAGCAAGGTATTAGATGCTGTTAAGAAGTTCAGCATCTAAGAGGTTTTACTATAAGTGTTATCTACCTCAGCGATTTTGAAGAGATAACAGAATGTCTGGTTCTGTTCCGCTTTACGTTACTAGCCTATTGAATATAGCGATCTAGAGATAGCGATGACTGTATCGAGCGAATTGTGGCGAGCCAATCAAGATTTAGCGCAAGCCTGCTTAGAGCATCCCTTTGTTCAAGGCATCGCTGACGGCACACTGAGTCGGGAAAAGTTTATCTACTATATAGGGCAAGATACCTTTTTCCTGGAAGCCTTTGCTCGTGCTTACAGCGTTGCAGCTGCTAAGACAATAGATGGGGAGGGATTTCAGTTGTTTCACAGGTTGGCGGGCGGGGTGCTGGAGGAACTCCGCCTGCATCAAGGCTATGCCGCCGCGTGGGGAGTCAACTTGCGCTTTGTGGAACCGGGACCATCGACACGTCGTTATACGGACTTTTTGTTGGCTACGGCATGGGGCGGGGATGTGGGGCTAATAACCGCCGCCATGTCGCCATGCATGTGCTTGTATGCCTTCCTGGGACAACAGTTAGCTCAGGCTGGAATTCCCAACCACCAGTATGCCAACTGGATTCACACATACACTAGCCCAGAGTTTTGCCAACTCGTGCAACAACTTGAGAGTCTAGCTGAGCGATACACTAGCTCCAAGTCCCGGATGCATTCGACCTACCGCTATGCCATGTTGTGTGAGCTAGACTTTTTTCAAGCCGCTTGGGCAGAGTCAGCGTAACAGCCCACATTCAACAAAAATATGAACCGGGGTGACGATGACTCAGGGGGCAACCTGTCCCACGAGACTGGACGAGCTAAACTCTGACTCATAAATGAAAATGGGAATGGAGATCTTTAGGGTCTCTCTGGCAATGAGGTCGTTGCGCATCTGGCGCTGAGAGCCTGACCACGAGACGGACCTGGATGCCCGTTCGGCACACTCGATTGTGAAACCCATTGATGAAGGGGAAACACGCAAGACAGATTCTCTAGTGAGGGGCGTCCTGCCAGTTCACTATGATTTTGGGAGGTCAAGAATGGATGTGACCTATAGCCATTGTGCCGGCTTAGATCTGCATAAGAAGACTGTTGTTGCGTGTTGTATGATTCCAGGAAAGAACTCGAAGGGTGAAACGATTAGCGTAGCTATTTATACTTATCAGACATCCTCTAAAGGTGCGATCGCACATGGAACGCTAACGGCTAAGTTGAGCGGTGGCTAGTATCCTTTGCATCCTCATCAAGATTTCGCGCCCGTCCGCTCCAACGTGTTGTTAGACCAGGCTTTCGCGATAGGTTTACAACTTCTCTACCGCTTTCCGCTTGCTGATTTTGCAAATCAGCAAAGATTGCTTTCAAATCATGATTGAATGACCGAGAGTACTCTTCACGAATTCTGT
>JAFAVL010000591.1 GCA_019242465.1 Chroococcidiopsidaceae cyanobacterium CP_BM_RX_35
ACCTTTGGTACTATGCCCTACCAGGCGGTCGGCTTAAGCCTGGAGCTATGGTAGCGAAGACATTGCTGGGTGAGCCAGTCCTGCTAGCCCGCAGCCGTACTGGTGAAGTATTTGCTCTGCGAAATATCTGCCCGCATCGAGCAGTGCCACTAACATGTGGGTGGTTCGATGGTAATGAAGTCGAATGCTGTTACCATGGGTGGCGATTCAATTCAACAGGGCAATGCACTGCTATTCCGTCTTTGGTCCAAGGTCAAGACTTGGATTTGAGCCGCTTTCGAGTTAAGCAATATCCAGTGCGCGAAGTCCAAGGCAACATTTGGATCTATATGGCAGCAGACAATGCTAGCCAGCACCAACCTAACATGGATATTCCACTGGTCCCCTACTTCGGCGATGGATCCTACCAATTAGTGGAGACAGTACAATTCCCATGCCATGTGGATCATGCTGTGGTAGGTTTGATGGACCCAGCTCATGGACCTTTTGTGCATCGCGCTTGGTGGTGGCGTTCGGGCGGTAAAACACTATTTGCAAAAGCCAAATCATTTGAGCCATTGCCTTACGGGTTTGCCATGAGCAAACACAAGCTGTTGAAGAAGTCCCATGGCTATCGGCTCCTAGGAGGCGGAATGCCGGAAGTGGAGATCGCGTTTCACCTACCTAGCATTCGCATCGAGTACATTACCACTGAGCAGCACACTGTCTGCAACCTGACGACAGTTACTCCCATCTCAGAAACAGAGACAGAAGTTAACTCTACCTTTTATTGGACTTTGCCTTGGTTGACACTGGCGAAGCCGATTTTACGACCTCTCGTCCGGGCGTTTATCAACCAGGACCAAGCACTCGTCGCTAAGCAGCAAGAGGGATTGAAACACAACCCAAAACTGTTGCTGATCAAGGATGCTGACACGCAGGCACTTTGGTACTACCAATTGAAGGCAGAGTTTGCCCGTGCCATGGCTGAGAACCGACCATTTGCTAATCCAATTAAGAAACAGGTACTACGCTGGCGCAGTTAATGGAGACAGATAAGTTTGTCTTTTCTATTTAGGCAATTGGACGGGCTCTTGGTAGGAGTATGGTATGTTTGCTCAAGATTAATGAGCTGCAAAAATAGTTAGAAATGAGTGTTCTGCTACTATTTAAATATGTGATAGCAATCGTAGCTTTTTTCTGAGTCGGAAAGATAGCTAAATGTGCCGTTTAAATGGTTGTGTCGGTTAAGATCAGAGTCTGCACAGAAGAGAATTTGAGATGACAAGGAACGGCATCGGCATTCGCACAGCGCAATTGCGTTCTCACCGAGTGGTGGGTCAAATTCATGTCTATGATGGTGCGGGCAAAGGGAAGTCACAAGCAGCTCTAGGCGTGGTGTTACGTTCAATTGGGCTGGGAATAAATTCACAAAGTCATTTGAACCGCGTCTTATTAATACGGTTTCTTAAAGGACCAGAACGATCCTATGACGAAGATGCGGCGATCGCGGCGTTGCAGCGGGGTTTTCCCCATCTGATCGATCAAGTCCGTACTGGTAGAGCAGAATTTTTTGGTGTGGATGAGAGCACCAGGTTTGACCGTCTGGAAGCTAGGCGAGGCTGGGATGTAGCTAAGGGGGCGATCGCCTCTGGGCTCTATTCAGTTGTTGTCTTGGATGAACTGAATCCAGTATTGGATTTGGGCTTGCTGCCAGTCGATGAGGTGATTCAGGCGCTGAAATCAAAGCCGGAGGAGCTAGAAGTCATTGCTACTGGTCGTGGCGCACCACAACAGTTACTAGATATTGCCGATTTGCACTCAGAAATGCGGTCTCACGAACATCCCACTGCCGCCCTTCAAGGGATTAAGGGAATCGAAATCTATACAGGTGCTGGTAAAGGTAAGTCTACCAGCGCTTTGGGTAAGGCACTGCAAGCGATTGGCAGGGGAATCAGTCAGGATTTATCTCACCGTGTCCTGATTGTGCAGTGGTTGAAGGGCGGCAGTGGGTATACAGAAGATGCTGCGATCGCTGCTTTACAGCAGATCTACCCCGATCTCGTAGATCATCAACGCTGTGGACGGGATGCGATTGTGTGGCGCGGTCAACAGCAAGAAATAGACTATGTAGAAGCAGAACGGGGTTGGGAGCTGGCTAGAGCAGCGATCGCCTCTGGGCTATACAAAACAATCATTCTAGACGAACTCAATCCCACAGTTGACTTGGAGCTGTTACCTCCAGAACCGATTGTGCATGCGCTGCTGCGTAAACCTCGCGATACGGAAGTGATCATCACGGGACGCTGTCAAAATCCCCCACCCTACTTTGACTTAGCTAGCGTTCACTCTGAGGTGTTTTGCCATAAACACTATGCCAATAGAGGGGTGGAATTAAAGCGTGGAGTTGATTTTTAGTGGAAAACTTTGGTTCTCTAGATTTAGTCGTTGTGGGAATTGCGATCACCGTTCTCATCGGTGCCTTCTTGATGATGTTTTCCGATTTTTGGACCAGAAAAAATAAATAGACAGCTCGACTTCTGGCTAGTTAATGAGAAGGCTAGAATTAGGGTGCCCAGAGTTTTGATTACGACCAATGGCGATTGCAGTCCCAAACCCACCGAGTTTAGCAGAATTTTTGAGGCTGCCCTACATCGAGGAGTTACCCGCCTGGGAGTTTGTTAACGGGGAAGCCATTCAAAAGCCAATGCCTGGAGGAAAGCATAGTCGTTTGCAGTTGCGTATAGGGGCTGCGATTAATGCAGCAACTTCGCTCTACGAAGTGCTGCCCGAATTACGCTGCACCTTCGGTGGCAAGTCTATTGTGCCCGATCTAGCTGTGATTGCTAAAGAGCGACTCCCAGCTGATGAAAATGGAGAGATTACCAGTACAGGGGTTGACTTTGCACCAGAGTGGATGATTGAGATTCTATCCCCCGAACAAAGTCAGATGAAGGTGACACGCAAAATTTTGCACAGTCTGCGTTATAACGGGCAGATGGGTTGGCTAGTCGATCCGCATGAGCGGGTGGTGTTGGTGTATCGCCCCGATCGATTGCCCGATGAGATAGCCGGGGATACGTCATTGCCCTGTATTGCAGGAGTGAGTTTGCAGTTAACGGTAGAACAGATGTTTGGTTGGTTAAAGCTAGGAGGATGAAAGAGGGCTTTCATCTAGCTATCATCCGCTGCTCTAACTGCAACTCCAAGCGTTCGCCAGGTGAAGGCTCAATCACTTGTGTTGAGAGATGATTCTGGGCTAGCAATGAGCGGAATTCTTCAACACTTCCCACAGTGCGAAGCAGATTGAGCAGAAATCCTTCATAAATGACATCACCCGGTGTGGCGGTGGGCAAAATCACTTGTGGCCGCAACAATTTTGCTAGCTCCAACGTACTCTCATTTCCCTTAATAATTGAGCCGACTATAGGCAGAGATATGTCAAGCATTGGGGTAATGACAACATCTATTGGTGCCAATGACTTCAGTAATGGGGAATGAGAGCCATGAGGTTCATAATATAGGGTCAAGCCAGTTTCTACTTCTCGAAGCAGGTAACCATTCTCCACAACATTCAGACCAACCCGCGAACCAGGAGTTGCTTTAATCTTTACGCACTGGTCTAGAGTAAAAGTCTCACCATGAGCTAATGCTTTTACATTGGTATAACCCAGTTCCTGTACGACCTTTGCTGCATTAACAGAACCAACGACAGGAATACTATGGTCAAGTTGCCTTAGCGTTGGTTGATGAGTATGGTCTTCTAAACCTTGAGAGAGCAAAATCAAATTTATGTTTTCTGGAATCAGACGGTCCTGATGTCGATATCCCTTAAAAAACCAGTCAAGGCTACTAAAGACGAGCGAACCGACCAGCCAGGGGTCAACGAGTATGCGTTTTCCTCCAATTTCAATTAGCCAGGTATTGCTGTCTAGCCAGGTCAGATACATAGTAGAGATCAAAATAATTCTAATTCTTATATTAAGACCTGTTTAAACACTCTTGACTCCTGGAACCTAGGGAACCCTCATCCGGTTCTCCTATAAAGAAACGCCCCCTTTGCAGGAGGCGCTCTTTAGTAAGCTAGGCGGTAGAAATTAGGCTTGGATAGCAGGAGCAGTCAAAGCCACAGGCGCTGCCTCACCAGCAGCCAAATCCAGAGGGAAGTTGTGCGCGTTGCGCTCGTGCATCACTTCCAGCCCCAGGTTCGCCCGGTTCAGCACATCTG
>JAFAVL010000655.1 GCA_019242465.1 Chroococcidiopsidaceae cyanobacterium CP_BM_RX_35
TGTCCACACAAAGGCAATCTGACTTTGTGCGGTTTCAGGTCAAAGATCGGGGTCGTGGCATTCCGGCAGACAAACTGGAAACTATCTTTGGTCGATTTCAGCAGGTAGATGTCTCTGATGCGCGGCAGAAAGGAGGAACGGGTCTAGGTTTGGCAATTTGTCACAGTATTGTGCAGCAACATGGGGGTAGCATTTGGGTGGAAAGTACGATGGGTGAAGGAAGTACCTTCTATTTCACCTTACCTGTGCCCTCAGAGAGAGAAATATGACTAAACGCATCCTAATTGTTGACGACGAAGAGGCAATCCGAGAACTTGCTTGCGCCTGTCTAGAGGATTTGGGCGGTTGGGAGGCAATTGTAGCTGCATCTGGTCGGGAAGGGCTTCTAAAGGCTAAATTGACTCCTTTAGATGCAATTCTCCTCGATGTCTCCATGCCCGAGATGGATGGCATCCACTTCTTTGCAGAGCTGCAAGCTAATCCGGTCATTCAGACGATTCCAGTCATTTTGCTGACGGCTAAGGTGCTAGCTGACGACCGTGCCCAATTTGCACAGATGGGTGTAGCAGGAGTCATCATCAAACCTTTCGATCCAGTAGAGCTGAGCGAACAAGTGGCGGAAATTTTAGGTTGGAGCGTGTAAAGCCTAGTTCAGCAGTGCCAAAATCTCCACATCTTATCAGTTTCTTATTTTTTTTTCCTAGTCTCGATAGTGAGAATAGTCATATAAAGAGAAGACAACTTATGTCATCTCTACTTGAGAGAACGAGTCAAAAACCATGAGACAGATTAAGACAATGAAAAATCTAAAATTTATAGCTGTTCAATCAGCAACTGTTTCAATGTTGTTAGGGTTTGGGCTTTCTGTTGCACCAGCCCATGGTCAAGGTGTTCCTACAGACTTAGCCAATGCTGCTAAGGAAGCTTGTGTCAATTCAGCAAAGTCAAAGGGTTTTCAAGTTGACCAGATTGTTTCGGTTGCCCCTTCTGGTACTGATAGAGCCAATGTTGGTTTGAACCTCTCCCGTGATGGACACCCATTTAAACTCACTTGCGGGTACAGCAAAACAGCTGGTGCAGCCATTGGTAACGACTCGACAGCGACAACAACCTCTGCATCACCAGCGACAACAACCTCTGCATCACCGGATCTAAGACCGCTATGGTGGCTACTGATACCAGTAATAGGACTACCACTGCTACTATTGTGGACTAGAGGTCGTGATCGAGGTCGCGATTCAGCAGTCAGTACTGCTGTTGAACGCTATAGAGGTCGCGATTCAGGAGTCAGAACTGCTGTTGAACGCTATAGAGCAGTCGTTCGCAGGAGTGGAAGCTCTGTTAATATCCACTCAGGGCCGGGTGATAGCTACAAAGTGACTGGCACTCTCCATGACATGCAACAAGTGACTCTATCCGGTCGCCAGGACAATAACTGGTTGGAGTTAAGTGAGGGTGGTTGGGTACCTGCTCAGTACCTTGAGACAAACCCAGGATACATCAGTCAATAGTCAATAATGGAACCACGGCAGAATGGCTAGGATTAGCAATTCATCGCTGTGTTGGGATGGTTTTGCAACCATCCCAGGCTTCTTTGATTCGCAAGGCGCGAGAATTTCTCGCTTTAACATCTGCCTGAAGCAGGAATGCAAGTAAGGTGAAAATTATGTATCTTCAACAACAGTTGTATTGTTGTCCGTAACAAATTCGATCAGCTTTTTGTCTGAGTAGGTTAGCCTTTTCTAGAGGTAAGTTAAAACTGATATGCAATTTTCAGATACCTATTATATTCCAACAGGAAGAAAGTCTGGAGCATTAAGCAGCGTGTCGGTATTGCCTCCTAATGTCCACTTCGTATGGTATGCATCTCTTTGTGGAACTAACCGAAAACAGCAATGCTAACTAAGTCAGTTTTGCTTATTGAGGATGAGGCTAACATTCGGGAGATTATCCAAGCCTGCTTGAGCGACCTAGGTGGGTGGAACGTTCAGGCATGTTCCTCTGCTCAAGCAGGACTGAAACATTTAGCAACAGAACATCCGGATGCTATCGTTGTCGATGTCTTGATGCCGGGCATGGACGGAGTAGCCTTTATCCATCAACTGCGTGAAAATCCGCTATATAGGTCAATTCCAGTCGTACTCCTAACAGTCAAGGCCCGTTGGTTTACACCACAAGAACTTCATCGGCTCGGGGTGGTTGACGCAATTGCCAAGCCATTTGATCCGGCTACCCTATCTAGTAGGATTGGCTCTGCTCTGGGATGGGCTTCGAGCAAGTAAATCGCAGTGGTGCATTCATCATAGTTCAAAAACGGTTGTTGGGTAACACAAGTAAAAGAAAACAATCTCTTTTAGCTCTTTGTGGGATGCGCCAGGGTTGCACACTTGGCTATCTGTTGTCCTGCCTGGGGAGTGTACAGCCGCCAATAGTTCCAGTAGTTGCCGAATACCTGCTTGACATAGTCTTTGGTTTCTGCAAATGGGATAGCTTCGACAAATCTGTCTGGGTTTCGCAAGCTGAGTTCCCGTTGCCATTTCACCACCTGCTTACCACCAGCATTGTAACTAGCTACTGTCAGTAAAATGTTATTTTTGTATTGTTGAGAGAGCGAGTCTAGTAACCATGTACCTAGATTAACGTTTTCGTTAGGATTGTCTAGAGCGTATGACTTAAGACCGAGACGTTTAGCTGCTATGGCGGCGATTTCCGGTTTCACCTGCATTAAGCCAGTAGCGCCAGCTGCGGAGCGAATTTGCGGCATAAATTGTGACTCTTGCCGAATCAAAGCTACCACTAGCAAGGGGTTGAGTTGCCGCTGCGTTGACCAGGTTTGGATGATATCGGCAAACGGTAAGGGATACAGCGCCTGCCAGTACATGAGTTTCTGCTTAAGTGACTGGTATTGGAGCTGCTCAGAGGGAGTATCTCTATCCTCCAACTGGGAAACTTGCGCAATCCCGGTCAAATAATCTCCTACTCCCTGTCGCAGTAGACCATCAGTGAATTGTTCGACTACTGTTGGGTGGAGTCTGTTTTGAAATTCCGCCTCCCACAGAGTCCAGACATCTTGGTCTTGTCCCAATAGGTAAAGTTCTTGTAGCATAGCTGACCCACTTGGTAACGGCGAGCGTGTAGGCAGCACCACTGGTAGTGCCAACCGAGGTATATCAGTAAAGTTGCCGACGTTACAGCCCAACGCCACTGCTGAGCGCCAAGCATAGTAGGATTGTGGATGCCAAGTCAACACTTGCGTCCAAGCCGTTCTCGCTTCTGGTTGCTGACCTAGTTGCTGAGCCCATTTTCCCAGCCCAAAACCCGCTTCCCTTGCTGATAGACTATTAGGGTTTTGAGTCATAATTGGCTTCGCCCATTGCAGTGCAGCTGATAAATCCCCTGTCTTGGCTTTCGCTTGCGCCATCTGCCACCGCAAGGCTGCGGCGGCATCGGAAGTGCCATACTTAGTCAGCAGCAATTGCTGCGCCAATGTCGCCGCATTGTCACTTGTGAGATGAGTCAACGTTCTCAAAGGAGGAACCTCCGGGAGCAACGCTCTTTGCTTCGTCAAAATAGTAACTTCTGTAGCAAGGGCTTCGCCTGCCCGATTGGGGAATTGGTCTACCACTTGGTCTAGATCTGGCACTGCCTCTTGAGCAGATTCGATTTGGGCGATTTGCAGGAGGGCATTGGCAGTTTCTGGGGCTTTAGGAAAGTCCTGCACCACTTGTCTGTAGGCTTGGAAAGCTGCTGTTGGCTGCTGGGCTAGCTGGAGAGCTCTTGCACTAAGGTAAGCATTTTGAGGCGTATGCGAGGCTCTAGCGTAAGCGGCACTAGCTTGACCGTATTTCCGGTTTTCCCAATAGCCCTTAGCAACCGCCTCCCAATCTTCTGGAAGGAGGGTCCGGTTTGCACCTACAGTGGTAGCTCGGTTGACTAATTGATCCAGAACTGTGGTTATACTTGGGCTGTCAAAGGCATATTTAGCCAGTAACACCATTAGTTGAGGCTGCTGCGGATTCTGCTTTAGCCAGATTTGCACCATCTCTAGAAGGCGAGGATGGCTAGGGAAGTTAGCTAGGATTTGCTGCCAATCATTCAGATTCGTTTTTCCTAACTCCCACAGAGCTTCAGCTGCTACTGGTGACTCAGGATAGCGGTCCAGTAAGTCCTGCCATGCCGCGATCGCTTTGGCTTTGTCGCCGAGCAATACTGTCCCCAGGGCGCGTTTAAGCACAATGTAGGGAGCTAAAACGGGATAGTCATACTCCAGTCCATCCAACCATTTCAAGGTCTCCGCCCCCTGCTGCCGTTGTAAAGAATCAATTGCCAAGAGATAACGAGCGCGGTTACGGTCTTGCGAGTCAGGTCCCTGGGCTATTGCTTGCAGTGCTCTTGTCCGCTGCATTGGCGCTTTGGTTGCCAGAGCAAACACTGTAGATGAGCCCAACTGCTCCAGTTTAGGCTGGTTCGGTTGCGGAAATAAATTCCAACTAGTGTGGAACCTGGAAAAGCTAGCAGGCTTTGTGACTAGTCCGATGATACTAAGCAGTAGCCCGCATAGGCTAAGCATGATGACAAAAGCGATGAGTCTTCTCAATCGTCTTTGTCTCAGGTAACGATTGTGAGCGAGGGAACGACGTGTTTTTTTCCTATATCTTCTTGGCAAGGTCCTACTCCAGTTAGTTTTTCTGTCATCCTGACCTTGTCATGCAAGTTTTAATCAATGCTTGAGAAATCCCTGAATTAATTGAGATAGCTCTTGTCTAGTTGATGCTCGCAGTAAGTAGCGGTTTGTAAACCAGAATGAGTAGCCGATTCCGATTAATTTCAAGGTTGATTCCAGTAGTGGAATGTCATTCAAGATATCTATTACCGCCAAAACTATTCTAAGAGTAATGAACGCTGCCAGAATCAGACCTATGCTGACAAGCGCCTGCTTGAATTGGTTAAAGAACCTACCAAGGTTATCAGGTAAATCAGCCAAAAAAGCGGAAGTTTGCCTGCCAATTTGCTGCCATTTCTCATCAGGTTGAGCAGCTACAGAAAGCTGTGTCTGAGCATCAGGTTCTGACACTGCCACAGTTTTAGAAAATTCGGTTGCCTCGGATTCTGGTTGTTGCTGTGAAGATTCCATAGTTTTGATGATTGTGTACTCTTAATGGAAAAAGTGAATTAAGCAAAGGGTGCTTATACATCAAAAACAGCTTTAAGTTGTGCGAGAGCAGCAGCTTTGCACTCGCTGTATCTTTGCTCCCAGTTGCTGTAGCTTCCGTTCAAAATTCTCGTAGCCTCTATCTAGGTGATGCAGTCCCTGAAAATGGGTTATACCATCTGCTGCCAAGCCTGCCAGCACAAGTGCTGCTGAGGCACGTAAATCTGTGCTAACAACTGTTGTTCCTGTGAATTGTGATACTCCTTGGATAATGGCATGGTTTTGCTTGACCCGAATATCTGCTCCCATTCGGTTCAGTTCTGTAACATGCTGCAGGCGATTCTCAAACATGGTTTCAGTCATTATACTATTGCCCTGACCCAGAGCTAGCAATGCCATAAGTTGTGCCTGTAAATCAGTTGGAAAACCTGGATAAGGCGCAGTTTCAATAGCTATGGCTGTGTGATGCTGTTGGGGAACGATTCGTAATCTGAACATCTGCTCCCATTGCCTGTAGTCCACGAATATGAAGTTCTACGGGTCTGGCACCAATTGCACAGCCCCCAGGCAGAGGAACTTGCGCGACTCCAAGCCGTGCTAATAGGGGACCAATCAAAAAGAAGCTAGCACGCAGTTTGCTAGCTAACTTAGAGGGAGCGGCAGATTGACTGATGTGGCTAGCATTAATGTCTAGCACATCGCCACGTTTCTCCCATCGCACGCCCAGAGATGAAAGGATCTGACCCATCCAGGTCACATCTAGCAGGGAAGGGACATGACGAATGCGACAATCGTCAGCACAGAGTAAAGCTCCAGCCATAACAACTAGGGCAGAATTCTTGGCACCACTGATTTGAACTTCCCCCTGCAAGGGATATCCGCCCCAGATTTGCAGCTCTTTGCTGCTCTTTTCAGGCAGGGTGAGGAGGCTTTGGGAACTCAATGAAAACGTCATAATTTTATCCTTTGAACTAACGTTCTGCTTCAGAGTCAGTTCCTGCCACCATAGGTGGTGAGAGCTACATTTAGAAAAATACTTTGGTGGCTTTGTTTGTAAGATATAGGGCAAGAATGTAAGAAACTGATAAGGGCAAAGAGATTATTAAAAACAAGAGACTATTTCAAAAGGCTCTTGAGTGCAATCATGTCTTTTTGAAAAATTTGCAGTGTTCTTATCAGTTTCTTATTTTTTACGACTATGGTCAGCTCAACATGTAAGAGATCAGCAAAATGTCAAACTATACTTCACAAGAGCTAACTGCAATTGCCGAAGCCCCAATTTTTGCGGGTCTAGCAGTATCATTAATCGATCTGGGTATCGTTTCAGCAGTAACTGAAGCTGCTGCTTTGTCAACCCAGCTTGTAGGAGCTGCCAAGAAATACCCAAATAATACGATTATTCAATCAGTTTTTTCTGAATCAGCCATCAAAAGCGGTGCTGCAAAGCTGCAAAAACCTGAGATCAAGCCTGAAGAGGTTCAGCCTGGTGCTGTGGTGGACAGGGCGATCGCCTCTATCAATGGTGCTCTAACTGTTTTGAATGGAAAAGCAACTCCTGAGGAAATTCAAGAATACAAAGCATTCATTTATACTAGTGCTGATGCAGTTGCCAATGCTGCTGGCAGTGGGTTGTTCGGTTCTGGAGCCAAGGTGAGTGATAAAGAAGCGGCTGCCCTAGCAAAGTTGAAAGCAGCCCTCGCGGTATAGCGACATGGTTAAGTTCGCGTCGCCTGACTGAACGAGCAGTTGCTGAGATTTAAAACGTAGTTTCAATCGAGGTCTATCATGCGGTGGGAATTCCTTCGTAGAAGCAACAACGTTGAGGATAGGCGTGGAATGCCGATTTCACGTCCCGTTGTCGGTGGTGGTATTGGTGTTGCCATTCTGGCTGTCATCGTTACTCTGCTGGGCGGCGATCCCACCCTAATTTTGCAGCAAAGTTCTCCCAGGAGTCATAGCCCCTACTCCTCAACTCAGGTAACCCGCTCTCCTACTGATAGCAAGAGGGCTGATTTTGTTTCAGCCGTACTTGCCGATACTGAGGATACGTGGAAACAGATATTTCGGCAGATGGGAAAAACCTATGTGGACCCTAAACTGGTTCTGTTTTCGGGCGAGGTAGAGTCTGCTTGCGGCTTTGCTCGGGCTGCTATGGGTCCGTTTTATTGTCCAAGAGATCAAAAAGTCTACATTGACCTGAGTTTTTACCAGGAGCTGAAATATCGACATAAAGCACCAGGAGATTTTGCAGAAGCTTACGTGATCGCTCATGAAGTCGGACATCATGTCCAAAACCTACTAGGTATATCTCGCAAGGTACAGACTATTCAAAGCCAAGTCAGTAGAGTTCAAGCCAATCAACTTTCTGTCAGATTGGAATTACAGGCAGACTGTTTTGCTGGCATATGGGCAAATCGGGCACAAAAAGAGCGGCAGCTCCTTGAACCGGGTGACATTGAAGAAGCACTCAATGCTGCTAGTAGCATTGGGGACGACCGCTTGCAGAAGGCAGCTAAAGGTTATGTCGTCCCAGAATCGTTCACTCACGGTAGCTCGGCACAGCGTGTTTACTGGTTTAAACGAGGCATTCAAACTGGCAGTCTTGGTCAATGTAATACCTTTGAAGCTGCAAAACTCTAGATTGTTCTCGTGGCTATTGATAAATCCTACTATTTCTAAATGCGTCACCCCAAATTATTCTTCATCCTGTTTTTAGCTGGTTTTGTGGTTTTTGCCTCCGGTATTTTCTTACTGACTGCAGGTCGAGTTATTGGACAATCCCTTTTTGGCAGAAGCTACGCTGAAGGTGAACTGAAAGACTATATATCTACCGTACTCAAACAAGAGATTCACGGTGCTAGATGCCAAGCTGTAGATACTAACAGAAATGGTTATGTTTCTTGTGATTACACAACTGTTTCTGAGCCAAATGTCCCTCGCTCACTTGAGTGCGCTGCTTGGGGTATAGATGGATTCCTTAACCGGGGTTGCAAAACACGCCTGCCTAATTTTCCATCTTAATAGCTAAGGGAAAGGTTTCTTAATTTTTAAACTTGTAGAAATTTCAAGAAGATTCCTCTTTCCCTCCGTCATGCTTACCCTTGCGAAAGAACTGCCGTAAAATATCAGTTGGTTTACGGTCCCATGTATCAATGTAGTTATATATTAGCCCCTCAGAATTAAGTGTGTATGTAGAACAACCGTTAAAAAATATTTGGGCTTTCCAGGAAACACGCAGAGTGCCTCGAACGGTCCATGTTGCTAAGATAGTGTCCTTAACTTCCTGATGTACTGCGTGCAGATCGAAGTAGCGTTCTTTGACATCCTCCTCCGCCTGAAGTCGGAGGATTCCCCCGAACAGACGAATTTGGTTCCTAATTCAACGACCTAGCTTACTATCAACCGTCCTCGCGGCAGTGCCACTACCAAACAACTGTACAAAATGCAGCAATTGTCTAGCAGTGTTCAGTTGATACCAGAGGCTCTGATCTCCAAAGGCGTTTTGCTCCCTTTCAGAAGCCAGTTTCCAGGTGCCCCCTGGTACTATAGAGTTCCTGATACTTTGGTTCTCTGTGCTTGGTGCTTGAAGATTTTACCCACAAAAGCATTCCTTTGTGGAACCCTCTATCTTCAGTTTTCAAGGTGCTTGGAGTCGATTAGACTTCCTGGCTGTTTTTTGAGTTTTCGCCACCTCAACCCCCGCTTGCGAGCTGGAATCGAATTCCAGCTCGCAAGCGGGGGCGCATTCCGCGATACAAATGTACCACAAGTTGCATGTACTTTTCAATACCAATTATCTCGGTAAAAGTCGCCCTGGAAGGACGAGGCTTTAAACCCAAATTTTCGGTAAAGAACTGAGGTGATTTCCAGTAGGGAGAAGTTTATCTTTATGTTTCAATAGATTAAGAAATATTTCTCTCTGTAGACTATTGCCCGCATCTTGATCTCTCACCTATCCTGCAAAGAGGTTATCCATACTTGTGCTTGTTGTGTCTTCTGACCTCTATACCTCTTACTGCTACATAGTAAAGTGGCTACTTGTCTGCTCCCCATCCCACTTTGGATTTTGCTTAGCGTGAACAGCTTATCTCCAGAAATTATAGACTCCTTAGCGGAACCAGAATCTATACAGTTATTTCCAACACAAAAACTCTCCAAGCAAGCGATTCGGACTAGCCTCAAGGCTTCTACGATTGACGGAGTGTTTGCTGCCATCTTTAGCAGTACTACAAGTGGCATCCTACTTGTTAACTTTTTGCTTCAGGCAGGTGCTAGTCCGGCTGAAATCGGGCTGTTGTCATCAATCCCTATGTTGCTGAATTTACTACAACCAGTAGGGGCGTATTTTGCTGATCGCACTAGCAGCCGCCATCTTTACTGTTTGTGGATCTTTGGTGCGTCTCGGCTGCTGTGGCTGATTTTAGCGTTAGCAATTGGGTGGGTCAGTTGGTCTACGACTGCTCGACGTGGGCTACTGAGCTGGACAATTGGAATCGTCTTGGCAACAAATATCCTTTCATCCTTAGGTGGGGCTTCCTGGGTGAGCTGGATGGCAGCGCTGGTTCCCCATCGGTTGCG
>JAFAVL010000542.1 GCA_019242465.1 Chroococcidiopsidaceae cyanobacterium CP_BM_RX_35
TGCCTCCCTTGAGAACGGTGACCCCAATGCACAATGGCGGTGTACCGTTGACTAGTATTCCAGTTACAGCACCAGAACAAGAATCCCACCCCTTCAGCATGGCGTAAGGGTGGGAGTGTCAAGTGTTAGAAATGGAGTGCGCTAGAAGACACCAGAGGCTATCCTGGTGTTTCAGCAGCTAGCTTTTGCGTCATCTCTGTTGCAATGCCCATACTTTCCTCTAATTCATTACACTCCCCTACTGATTTAGATGTTGTTAACCTAATGGGTGCTAACTTACAAGGGAACCGCCGATGGGGAAATAACTGAACAGGTGCGAGTCGGTCTGTTATTCCTACTTGTTGTTCTGGCTTGGTATTCATTTTTGCGCCTCCTGAAGAATTAAACTCCAACTAATGCGATCGCAAAGTAGGGAATGCGGATGGCTCTAGAGTTTCGGAAAACTTTTGTTAAAAACGGCTGTTGCTGATATGGCTTAATCGCTTGCGTTCAAGGTGGGCTAGGTCTGTAGCACCTTACCGCTCTCCTACTAAGCTTTCGTTCATTTTTGGTTTCAAAGCCGAATTGCTTCTAGCTCGTGACATGAGTCAAGAGAAAATTAAGATAGCTAAAGTGGGCAATCTGTTACGGTTTAGCGCTTCTAACTGATACAAACCCCTATATGTTGCTTTACTAACACCTATCATTAAATTTATCGATTTAATAATAAGTTATGTGACCTATGAGAACCTGCAACACTAGGTCTTTGCGCTCGGTATGTAGCTATTATCGTTGATAACTTCCCGTATCAACTTTGCTAATTTTTGAGCGGCTCCAGGTTGACCTCGAATACTACGCAGGCGATCGCTCATTTGCTGTAGCTTTGCTGGGTGGTTTAAAAAGTCTAGTGCCAATTCTGCTACATCTTGCGGCTGAAGTCTGCCAACAAGTTCCGGTACAACTTCTGCTTGCGCCCAGATATTGGGCCATGCCAACAAACCTATGCGTTGTAAATAAAGCCGATTGATCACTTTTGCTATGGGTGTCCCAAATCCTGGTAAACGCGCCAAGATTCCTGGCAAACCATTCCAAGTACGCATAGCGTCCAATTGTTGTGTAGGTAGCAAAACAATCATCGGCACAGCTAAGGTACCTAGCTCGGCTGTATTGGCTCCAACCGTAGTGAAACAGAAGCAGCACTGAGTAAACAAATCATATGCAGGCGATCGCATCCACAATTCCACACGCAAACCAGCAGCTGTTTGGAGAAAGGGCAATTCAGGTGGTTCAGGGATCGACAGCTCAGCCGCCTTGCCTCCCACCACCTGAATCACCGGATTTTGCTTTGGGTCAGCAAAGCGTGCCAGAGTGGCTAGCTCCAAAGTCGGTGCAACAGGAATCACGAAGCGAGTCTGGGGACGCACTGCCTGAATACATTCAGCGATCGCCAAAACCAACGGCACTCCCTGAGCCAGCTTGCTAGGTTTCGACCCCGGCAACAAACCAATCAATTCAGCTCCACTCTTCCCCTGCTCCCCCTGCTCCCCCTGCCCTCTTCCCGCCTCTGCCATCAAATCCCCGACAACATTAAATTTATGAGCATATCTCGCTGGGACACGGGTGACGATCTCTGGTTTCATCACACCGAATCGGTCAATCCAACGGTACCACCGAGCTTCCCACTCAGCGTAGACAATGGTGCGATAGCCCAGCCTTTTGCCAATCACGATGGGAAAGAATTGATCGCCGCCCAAAAACAGCACAACACCGCGATCGCGCCAGTCCCAATGCTGTGCTGTTTGACCCCACAGTAAAAATCGAAAGAAATGCTCTGGTCCCTGGACTCGGTCTACTTCTGGGTATGAAAGGGCTATGTTTTCTTCTTCACCGCTCCCATGAGGACAGGGCGATAGCATTACGGAAATTCGCACGAGCGTTCGGTCATCTCCTAACTCTTCCCGGCACGCTCGCACGAAGGGTCGCACCCAGGTCGTTACCTCCCCAGTGCCATTTGAGAGAATCAAGATATCAACGGCTGGCATCTTTAATAAAGTTTTTGCAATACGCTACTAGGCAGGTAAAGATACTCTCTAATCATCAAGTTTTTGGTTGTCTGACAACTGCCAGAGCTGGATTTGGTAGCAGAGATGACGCTCAAAGATTGTACGTGCATCCAACCCCTCGGCAATCAGTTGTTTGACTGGACGACCGAATAGATAGCGTGTCAGAGCTGGCAACGGTGGAATCGTAATAGCTGCAAGCTTGCTGATGTAATTTATCGTTGATAACCCAAAAGTGCGGAACAGATAAACGCCCAGCTCAATAGTTGGCACAATTTGCTTTGAGATGTCTTCAGTTGCGACCATGTGGAACCCCGCTCGAACCAGCGCTGTGTGGAGTTCGCTGACGACTAGGCAGTTAGAGAAAATGCCAGAGCTATATCCGGCATCAACACGAAGCATATCGGCAAGCAATAAGTAACCACCACGATGCAGCAGGCGGGCAGCACCTTTTGCCAAATCGTCGGCAGCAAGATATTGGCTACTTTCGCTGAAAAGTATCAGTTCGTAGGAGTGTGGGCTGTGGAAATCTTCAAATCTTGAGAGGTGAAATGGTGCTTGACCGTGTGTGTGCTGTAAGAACAACGATTGCTGGAAGGTGTCTGGTGCTAGCCCTTCCACAGCAAAGCCATGCGCCAACAGGTAAGCAGCATTGCCGCCAATACCACAACCAACATCAAGCACAGTTTTTGTTCCTGTGGGGATGTAGGAAAGTAGATGCTTGCAATAAGCTTCCTGTGCGGTACGTAGCCCAGCGAAAGTTAGCTCCTCAGCCGAGGTTGGTATTGGCTCCCAATATCCAAAATGGAGATAGGGGGAATT
>JAFAVL010000553.1 GCA_019242465.1 Chroococcidiopsidaceae cyanobacterium CP_BM_RX_35
CTCGATCGAGGGAAAAATTCGAGCTTTGTGGCTCAAACTGAATAGAACTTGCAGGTGCACCTAGGTAATGGACATCTTGACGCTGTTGGTTGAATTCTTGGTGAATGTGACCAAACACAACCAGCTTGACCTGAGGGTGGCGATCCAGAACGGCAAAAAATTCTTCTGGATTTTGTAGTGTACTGGCATCAATCCAGTCAGAGTTGACTTTGAAAGGTGGATGATGTAGTGCCACCAGAGTCGATCGGTGGTTGGCAAGTGCTAACTGGAAATCTAGCTCATCAAGTATTTCTCGTGACAGGTACCCATGCACATACCCAGATACGCTAGAGTTTAGTAGGATAAATTGCCAGCCATTCTGCTCAAAAGCCTTATGTGGAGAAAACGGTGGTTGATTTAATACCCGCTGCATAGTTTTCAAGCAGTCGTGATTACCTGGTAGCCAGTAGGTAGGAAGCGACAGTGGACTCAGTAAACTTTGTATGTGTCCGTAAGATTTAGGTGTAGCGTCTTGGGATAAGTCTCCTGTTAGCAGCAGCAAGTCTGGTTGAGGACATAGAGCAAGTAACCGCTCTACGATTGCTTGAAATGAATGAGTAGTCGGGAGACCTAGCAGTTCCTGATCCTTATTTGCGAACAAATGAATGTCTGTGACTTGAGCGACTAACAAAGGAGAGACTTGATTCATAGTTGCCAACTCTAGTTTTCTTCTTAGAATCTTAATTCACGCAAAAAGGAAATTCTTTTCTCTAGCTAATCCTTATATAGATTAAACTGATGGTAAACTGTGATACACCTCGACACTAGCCTCGAATTAATGCCTACCTTGGCGATCTGAAGCTTGGTTGCTTGCGATCGCGATTACAGACAGAGCTTTCGTGGTTACATCCTTATAAGAAAGACAGAGCGGCTGGCAGGGGAAGGTACCAATATAGATGTATTAGGCTATCTTTATATATCTTTATATTATTTAGGGAAGGCAAAATTTGCAACAGAAATGCTGCTACAATAGTCCAACTAAGTTCTGGCGGCATAGCCAAGTGGTAAGGCAGAGGTCTGCAAAACCTTTATCCCCCAGTTCGAATCTGGGTGCCGCCTCTCAAAATGACAAGTTCAAAACCTATTCCAGACACGGGTTTAGCCAAACTTGACGGTTAACAGTACGAACTACCCCTCCATCAATGAGGGTTTTCTTTTATAAATTTTGGCTTGTTTGAGTATAAAGTGAGTATGAGACTGGAAAAGGCGACTGTTTATACTCAAAACACCACCTATGTTCAGCAAAACCCCCGCAGGCAAGCACTCTAAAGGAACACCATCGCTTGAGGTATGCAATAGCCGTCTCAGAATCAGGAATTGATTACAGGAGGTATCGCAATAAAATCAAGGAATTGCCCACTCAATCATTAGACGATGCCATTGCAATTAGAGATTATCTAATAAGTAATAACAGTTTAAATACTGCCAAAAGAGTTATTACTAACAGAGTTAATATTCTAATTAGAACTGCGCTTGATTTGATTAATCCTAAGCATTTAAAAAACTGGTTCACCTTCTGTTGTTACTGTACCTCATAACTATGCAATATGCTGTAGAACCGAGCTAATCAGAACAACTATGAGGTTAAGCGTTTTATATAGGAGTCTTATAACCTAATTTTTGGCTTGCCAGAGAGAAATCTATCTTCCAGAGGAGGGTTCAAACTAGCTCTTTTCGGATGATGGATGGTAAGGTGGTTTAGAATGTTGTGCTTACAAATTTAGGGGAATAACCATGCTTGTTACTTTTTTTATAACACTAGCTACTGCTCTTAGCCTGCTTGTTGTTGATTTAACTGTTCCTGGAGTTAATATTGCTACTTTTCCAGCTGCTTTGGCTGCGGCATTTGCAATTGGTCTAATCAACTCGTTTGTTAGACCAACTTTATTGCAATTGTCTTTGCCACTCAACTACTTAACATTGGGGATATCTTCAGTAGCTATCAACGGTCTGTGTTTCTGGTTAGCTGCAGTTCTGGTGCCTGGGTTTAGTATCCATGGTCTTGTAGCCGCAATAGGAGGTCCAATAGTATTATCCTTTGTTAACACTTTCATAAGTAAGTATTTGGCTGAGAGACATCCTCAGTTAGCGATTGAGGCGGGACATAAAGCTCAAATCAATAGCTCGTCAGG
>JAFAVL010000664.1 GCA_019242465.1 Chroococcidiopsidaceae cyanobacterium CP_BM_RX_35
GTCCGCAGCTATCAAGCATGGCAGCGCGAGAAGCACCTGCGATCATAAAACTACAGAATTCCCACCAAGTGCAGGAGTCCGTGACCACTAATCAGTTCGACTAACAATGCAATAAATCCAAGCATGGCAAGACGACCATTCCAGACTTCTGCTGCTGTAGTCATGCCCCATTGCCAACGCTCTTGCGGATACATCTTGACCTTCTTCTTCATTTGAGTAACCTGAGCCAGTTTAAGGCTAGGGGATTTCAGTGCTTCCAGCACCAACTGTGCCATTGCTTCAATGAACATCGGATTAGTGTTAAGAGCTGGGACGCGGCGGAAGTTATAAATGCCTGCGTGTTCTGCGACTTCCCGGTACTCTATATCAATCTCTTGCAGCGTCTCAATGTGTTCAGAAACAAAACTGATGGGAACGACTAGTAAATCTGTGACACCTTGTGCCCCCAGATTTTGAATTGCATCTTCAGTGTAGGGCTGGAGCCATTCCACAGGTCCTACTCGGCTTTGATACGCTAAAGTGTATGGATTAGACCGATTGAGGGTTTGCATAATGAGAGCAGTACAGTCCTCAATCTCTTGCTGATAGGGATCGCCTGCCTCTTCAACGTAGTTGCGGGGAACACCATGGGCGCTGAAAAAGATATGAACTTGGTCCGGATTGGGAAAATGGTCAAGTTCCTGCGCGATCAACTGAGACATCGACCGGAGGTAACCAGGTCGTTTATACCAGGAGGGAATGACGGTGTACTCAATCCGCTCGAGTTTTGGGTCTTCTAGCCAAAGTCTATCGAGCAACCGAAAACTAGAACCACTGGTACTAATCGAAAATTGGGGGTACAGTGGCAGAATGACAAGACGCTCAATTCGATCGCGTTTGATTTTGGCGATCGCTTCTTCTGTAAATGGGTGCCAATATCGCATCCCTACATAGATGTGGGCTTCCTGACCTAGTGCCTGCAGCTGCTCCTGAAGTGCCTGAGCTTGCGCTTCGGTAATCTGCCGCAGAGGAGAACCCCCCCCGATTTGCCGATAATTTTCTTGTGATTTCTTGGTTCTTAATGTAGAAATCCACCAAGCCAGAGGTCTTTGCAACCATTTAAATGGCAGGCGAATGATTTCTGGATCAGAAAACAGGTTAAACAAAAACGGACCAACATCCTCTATTTGATCCGGTCCACCAAGATTAAGTAATAATACCCCGACACGACCATTGACAGTCACAGCACCCCAATCCTTTCAGCTTTGTTACTAAGTTTAACAATAGATCTTTATAAAATGTACCAGTGGAGAGAAGGAGTTAAGTTGTGGCAACAATTTTAAGAGACTGGAGCTACCGCTACCAATGGTTGTACGATGCGATCGCCCGTCTAGCTGCTCTGAGTGTAGGCGGTGAGGTGCGATTTCGCCAGCTAGCTTTACAAGGGTTAACTATTTATCCAGAAACCAAGGTGCTTGACCTCTGTTGTGGCAGTGGTCAAGCAACTCAAATATTAGTGCAATTCTCCCAAAACGTTACGGGACTCGATGCCTCACCCCTATCCTTGAAACGAGCGCAGCGAAACGTACCTCAAGCCCAGTATGTTGAAGCTTTCGCTGAGGAAATGCCATTCCCCGAAGCTTGCTTCGATCTCGTGCATACCAGTACAGCACTGCACGAGATGGAGCCTAGTCAACTACAGCAGATTATCAAAGAAGTCTACCGGGTACTAAAACCAGAGGGAATGTTTACTTTAGTGGATTTCCACGCTCCTAATAATTGGGTCTTTTGGCCTGGGCTGTCTCTGTTTTTACTGTTGTTTGAAACCGAGACCGCGTGGCAGCTCCTGAAAACGGATTTGACCAAATTGCTGGAGGAGTCAGAGTTTAAGGTATGCAAACAGACCTTTTATGCAGGCGGGAGTTTGCAAGTGATTCAGACCAAAAAATGATTAGCCCCCGGAAACCGCGAACTATGCATCCAGCTGATCGGTCTTTGCCGCCATAATGAAATCATTCCGATGCAGCCCAGAAATGGCATGAGTCCACCAGGTTACTGTCACCTTACCCCACTCTGTTAGTAATGCTGGATGATGCCCTTCTTTATCTGCCTCCTCACCAACACGCTGTGTAAATGCGAGAGCTGTTTTAAAATCTGGAAACTTGTAGACGCGCTCTAGACGAGATTCTCCATTCTGCTCCACAATCTTCCAGTCTGGAAGCTGAGGCTTGAGTTCGGCAATTTCTGCCTCAGTCACTAGTGGTGCATCTTTGTTACAAGCAGTACATTTTTGTTGTGTTAGCTTTTCCATTGCTGCTTCCTATTGAACCTCGCATAACCTGATATTACGCGATTCCTGCTTCGCACAAGCGATGGGAAATTCACCGTCAAGGGAGCGCTTTCAGTTTGAATTAGCAGCGTTGTCATTCAAATCTAATTTTCAGGTATGGCAAGAGCCTTATATTTTGCGTCCTACATAGATAATAGATTAACTACTATGCAATACAGGGGAAAGCATTATTATGATCTAAGGCGCTATTGAGCAAGTAAAAGACAAAATAACCAGTAGCAGACAGGATACGGCAAGAACTAGCTGTCGCCACCAACTTAAAGTCAACGGAGCTTCAATG
Source organism: Chroococcidiopsidaceae cyanobacterium CP_BM_RX_35 (assembly GCA_019242465.1). Next base: position 2,610 of record JAFAVL010000664.1, read on the forward strand.
TTTGTCATTGCTCGTAATCGCGCTGATACTACCATCAGCTTCCATAAAAGCCTTCTTAACGTTATCCAGCTTATCTACTCCCTGTTTGCGCAATTGGCTCATCAACTCACTCTCGTTGATCAGCTCCCGGCGCATGTGACGGCGGAGCATCCTCCCATTCTTCACCAAAAGCAGTGGTGGAGGACTCAGCAATCGCTGCATTTTGGGAAACCGATAGCTCAACCAGTTAAGGGTGTAGCTCCAAAAGATCACTGTTGCTACAAGAATCAAGCCATCCGTGATTGACGTGTAATTACTTGCCATGGCATTCTGGCAAGCATTAGTAAAGAGTAATACGAGCAATAAATCTGTAATCCCCACAGCGCCCACCTGCCGATTTGGCAGGTATCGCAGGAGCGCGAATAGACCTAGGTAAACCGTTGAGGCACGAATAAATAGTTCAGCGACTGAGAAGCTAGGAAAGAGGAGCCTATGCCAATCTACCTTAAATAATAAATCCATAGACCTTTGTTGTATCCTGCAAGTGTTGGCACTTCAGGTTTCTATAAAGTTTTGTAAAGGTAGACTCGTCTAGTCTAGCAAAACTTTCTTCTAGGGAGAAAAAGAGCGCCTCTGAAAATATGTCATCTATGCCTCAACTGCTTAGCGATCCATTTTTGCAACTGCCAACTGAAACCTCAGTACAGGTTGTTTGGTTTACAGAGTTTGCTGGCTTGCGCCATAGTGTTGCCTACGGCGAGGGATTGCATCAAATTGCCATTGCCACCACCACCAAACTAAGCCGTACTCGTGAAGATCAGATCTCTCGGGTAAAAGACCAAACTCAGACAGGTCAGGTTTACAAGAAACCTACCTGGCGCGACATTTGGCGACATGAAGCAAAAGTTACTAACCTGAGTTCTGGTGTCCGCGTCCCTTATTGCGTCACGAGTGTGCAAGAAGATGGCATAGATGTCACCAGCGCTGAGTTCACTCTTGCTCCCAAGCCGCATCCTGGGACATCGCTGAAGATTCTGCTTACTTCTGACCACCAACTGAAGCCAATGATAGCTGCCAATCTCCAGCTGGTGGTTGAGACAGTTGGACGAGTGGACGCGGTTTTCTTTGCCGGAGATCTCGTCAATGTTCCTGACAGGGCATCGGAGTGGTTTGATGACAATCGTGGTGGGGCTTTTTTCCCCTGCCTACAGGGGCGCGGGCACTACGAACTGGAAAAGAATGGTGTTAAGACCCTTTACAGAGGGGGTGAGTTGATTCAGAACGCACCCTTATTTACCGCAATTGGCAACCATGAAGTCATGGGTCGCTTCTCAATGAACACTAACTTGAATAACGAGTTGGATGATACTATCCCCCGTGCTAATGCTCGACAGCTTTCTCAGCAAAACTTTGGGAAAGGAGAACTAGAGAGTATTCTGCCTATAGATGAACGCTGGCTAAAGGACAATTCTTTTAATACTGACACTTACGAAGAAATATTCACTCTACCTAAAAGCAGCTTGGGAGGAAACAAGTATTATGCGATTAGCTTTGGTGATGTACGCCTAGTTGTCCTGTTCGCAGCGAATGCTTGGCGGACTCCTAGTCTTGCTGCTGCTGTTAAGGGTAGGTACAGCGAACGAGAGGAAGACTTAACCAACCCACTTCAGTGGGGGTACGGACAGCATATCTTTGAGCCAATTGCTAAAGGTAGTGTTCAGTACAGTTGGCTACAGCAAGAACTCAACAGCCCTGAGTCTCGTCAAGCCAAGTACAAAGTCGTTATGTTACATCATCCCCCGCATTCTCTAGGCGACAATGTTGTCCCTGCCTATACCGATCCAGTGCAGGTGATTGACCGCGACACTAATGGCAGCATCAAGGCAGTTCGCTATCAGTATCCCTTGGATGCCGATTACATTATTCAGGATGTTGTGCCATTGCTAGAGGCAAGTGGTGTGCAGCTAGTGCTTTACGGACATTGCCATCTATGGAACCGTTTTGTTAGTCCTAGCGGGATGAACTTTCTAGAAACTTCTAACGTTGGTAACTCTTACGGTGCCGCTATTGGCAATCGGGGACGGAACGTGACAGTTGATAGTCGGGAAGACTATGTGGCAATGGGAGATCCGCATGGGTTAGAGCCTGTGATGCCAACAATTGCACCACTATTGGACGAGGATGGTGAACCAATGCCGTATATTGCGAGTAACGATATCACTGTTTTCAGCATCTTTGAAACGGCAACTGGCACTGTAAGCAGTTATCGTTTTAACACGCAGGAGCCAGGGTCAACGTTCTCCCGGAGGGAACCTCCGGGAGCTGCGTTGACTTCGTCAAAAGTGGTGAAGTTTGATGAATTTAAGTTAAGCTTTTGATAGCAACAAGCCCATTGCCGTTTCTAAAATTTGTGCTTGCTTCACCATTTCTCCAAGTTCCTCAGCTTCGTAGCGACCTTCAAATGCTTCTAAAGCAGCTCGTTCCAAAGCTAATTCATATGCATCTTCTAAAGTCTCCGTTAGTTCTTCTTCAGAAAGATATGTCCCTTTAGCTTTGTATCGCTGATTGATGCGTTGAATTTGCTTAACGGCATTACGAATAGAAACATCCCAAGAGCGAGTTGTACGTTTTTCAGAAGATTGTTTAATCAAATGCAATAACAGAATTATTCCATAACTATAGATTTTATTAACTTTATCGGATTTGCTCATCTCCTCCAATTCTTCCACCAGTTCTAGGGCTTCAGTTACTTTGCCCTCACGAAGAAGTTGCTTTAGAGTAATTAATTCTTCCATTGTCTGCTACACGGAAGTTGTTACGCGGTGATTGTCTCTCCTCTGAATCATAATTGCAAATTCCTCACTTGGTCTGTGTAAAGAAGTTGATGTTTTGCTTGTGCATCTGCCCATGATGCCGGAAACTCACGCTGCTCTAATACAACATCTTCGATAACAGCACCAATGGCATAGCTCAGGATGAGAAGGGCACTTATACAAAAAAAGGGCGAACCCACAGATTCGCCCTGATTTTCTCAAGGCTTCGCCGGAGAAAGCTCCGGCAACTTTCACAGAGCAAGCTCAATTTCCAGCAGGTTAAGACTTAAACCTTAGCTTCCTCCTGCACCAGCTTCTCCCAGCCCAGCCCTTTAAGGCTGTTATTACGGCGCAGTGGACGAGTCACCAGTTCCAGAACATCACGAGTATTAGTAAAGCCGTGAATCTGAGCGAACGTAAATTCCACCGACCACTTAGTACTGACTCCCCTCGCCTCTAGCGGGTTAGCATGAGCCATGCCAGTAATGACTAAATCTGGCTTAAGTTCGTTAATCCGCTGGATCTGGTTATAGTTATCTGGCTTCTCGATAATCTTGGGTAGGGGGACTCCCATCTCGTGGCAAGTCTTCTCCAATAGAGCCAATTCGGCTGCTTGATAGCGCTTGTCCATGTAGGGGATACCGATTTCTTGCACCGTCATCCCGCAGCGAACTAGAAACCGCGCTAAGGAGATTTCTAGCAAATTATCGCCCATAAAGAAGACAGACTTGCCACGAATCAACTGGAGATAGTCCTCCACATTTTCCCAGACTTGGGCTTCCCGCTCATCCATTCCTTTAGGTTCAATCCCAAACACCGAGCAGATTTTTTCAATCCAGGCACGGGTACCATCAGGTCCGATGGGGAATGGTGCACCGATCAGTTTGCATTTACGGCGACGCATTAGGGTCGTTGCAGTCCGACTGAGGAAGGGATTGACGCCAGCAACGTAGTAGCCTTCTTCTAGAACAGGGAGTTCTGTGTAGCGCTTCGCAGGTAGCCAACCGGAAACTTTAATTCCCTGCTTTTTCAGTTCTAGAGTCAGCTGAGTCACAACAGGATCGGGTAAAGAACCAAATAGCACCAAGGGTGGATGATTGATGTATTCTGCCTCTGCCGCTGTCACTTCTTCCTTCTTGCGACCAAAGTTGAGCAGTTTGGTGATCGCATTCCGTTCGTCCTTTTCGGCTTCTGCAGCTGGTGAGCGATCGGGACAACGTGCCGCCATAGACGCTAGCACCGTATCTTCCCCTTGAGTAAAGGCGTAATCCAAACCATTAGCACGCGCTACCACAATGGGAATCCCAATCTCGGCTTCTAGCTTGGGTGCCAAGCCTTCTAGATCCATTTTAATGATCTCTGTGGTGCAAGTCCCAATCCAGACAATAACGCTAGGGTTGCGATCGCGCTTGATCTGCGTACACAACCGCTTCAATTCTTCATAGTCATTGAGCTGGGCCGAGATGTCTCCTTCTTCTAGCTCTGCCATAGCATAGCGGGGTTCAGCAAAGATCATCACCCCCATCGCATTTTGCAAAAAGTAGCCACAAGTCTTGGTGCCAATCACCAAAAAGAAGCTATCTTCAATCTTCTGGTACAGCCAAGCCACACAGCTAATCGGGCAAAACGTATGGTAGTTGCCAGTTTCGCACTCAAAATTCAAAGCTTCAAGTTGAGCAATCATAAATCTAATCTTCTCCGTCAAACCATCATCAGGTCTAGTTCTTCTGCCTGAGTCACCACCGGAGGTTTAGCCGGATTGAGGTAGAAGTCAGACAGTAAGGAGAACAACTCCCGGTCAGGGGCGTCACTAGGCACAACTCCTTCAGGACGTGCCAGTATCTGGTCAGCAATGTTGAGGTAGTAGTCGCAGACATATTCCAGGGAGGGATCAGACTCTGCCATTTCAAATAGAGTCTTGCCCTTCACGCGGGAAATGCGGATGTCCTCAATCAGTGGCAAAACTTCCAGTACTGGCATTGGTACCGCTTCCACATATTTTTCTATGAGGTCGCGTTTGGAGGTACGGTTGCCAATTAAACCTGCTAAGCGCAGAGGGTGAGTCCGAGCCTTTTCCCTAACTGAAGCCGCAATGCGATTGGCAGCAAACAAGGCATCAAACCCGTTATCGGTCACAATCAAGCAGTAGTCAGCATAGTTGAGGGGAGCAGCAAACCCACCACAAACTACGTCGCCTAGTACGTCGAAGAGGATGACATCATACTCATCAAAAGCATTGAGTTCTTTTAAGAGCTTTACTGTCTCACCCACGACATAGCCGCCACAACCAGCACCAGCTGGAGGACCGCCAGCTTCGACACAATCAACACCACCATAGCCTTTATAAATCACATCTTCAGGCCAAACATCCTCGTAGTGGTAGTCCTTTTCCTGTAGAGTGTCGATAATCGTGGGAATCAGGAATCCAGTGAGGGTAAATGTGCTGTCGTGCTTTGGGTCACAGCCAATTTGTAGCACTTTCTTGCCTCGCTTAGCGAGGGCCACAGAGATATTACAGCTGGTTGTGGACTTCCCAATGCCACCTTTTCCGTAGACTGCCAGTTTCACGTTGAGTTTGCTCCTATAGTTGCTTGTTTAAACGTTGGACTCAAGTGTTCGCGCTTTGGTAGCTTCCTTGAGTAAGCTCAAGAACGTGCTTTCATTAGCTCTTCTAACGCATTATTGTCCAACAGCGGTGATAAAGAAAGGGATGTCGTAGACGGAGTTGGTTTCAAAGAGGACTAGAATCAATTATTCGTGCATATTATAGGTCTCTTACTCTTTATACCTTCCTCAAGCTAAAAAAAACTTTAAAATAACGTTTTATGTTTTTATTTTTATTTAAAAAGGAACAAAATACAAAAAAACGTTCTATCTCCAGAAGTCTTATCTGTACAAGGCTATGTGCTAGAGTTGTTAGTCCAAAACAAGTTAAGCAGCTAGCATAAAAATCTTAGTTTTGGCTCTGCCTCAGCTTGAGGGTGCACCAGCTTGTAGGACTTATGAATGAAAAGCAAGGTCGTGGGGGGATTGGGAAGCTACAGTAATCCAGTAGGACAAATGTGAGCAATCACTCTAGGTGATGTTAAGAATAGTCAATCTTCAGGTTAAACATAAAATTTCATTAAGTCCACACCCTGTTCTTGCTCATTTCCCCCTGAAAGACTCGTAGTGATAAACTCCCTCCAACTCACGGACGACGGAGCCCCGCCCCAAAGTCCTCCCCAACGTCCTCCTCCATTTCTTTGAGAGACTGCCAGCCAGCTTGCCACTGAGATGGTTCTTTCAAGAGTTTGGCATTCAGCCAGAAACGGACATGAGAATCGCAAGCGGCGACCATTTCTGCAAACACCCACTGACCTTGGTTTTTCCGGTTAACTACCTGGAAGTGCCGCCAGCCGTCTACTTTTTGCTGAGCTGTCCATTTGGAGCCGACAAGGTAGGGGAATTTTTGCTTTCTTTGCATGGTTAAAAGTGGTGAGTTTTGAGAGGAAAATAAAGCCCTGTAAATTACAGGGCAAGTACACTCAAAAGGTCCCCACAACACTTATCTATAGGAACTCTATCCAAAAGATATATCTTAACTGAGACGAAAAGAGTGTTCTAAGTCACGATCTAAGTTGTCCTTTATACTGAAGGACTGATTGCGCAACTATTTATCAGCTTAAGCCACTTAGCTAAGGACAAGATTATCTCGGTGGATGACAGTTTCGGCACCAGCGTAGCCTAGAATGGCTGAAATCTCATGAGATTGACGTCCTCGAATCTGCTGTAGTTCTTCACTGCCGTAGTTTACGAGTCCCCTAGCAATTTCGGTACCGCTACGACTGCACAACTGCACGGCCTCTTGAGAATAGAACTCACCCTCTACTGCTACAATCCCAG
>JAFAVL010000813.1 GCA_019242465.1 Chroococcidiopsidaceae cyanobacterium CP_BM_RX_35
GATAGCAAACTCTATATTTATTACCTCAGCGATACTGAAGATAATTCGAAACAACTTCAACGTCAGCAACTGCCAAACATCTATGTTGAAAGATCGCCTGCCAGAGGGCTGAGGGCGCACTACTGGGTACCCGCCACCCACTGGAGATATCGCATTCAACAAACTAATTTCCTGGCGTATAGAGGCAATTAGCATTTCTTCAGTTAACTGTTCAAAGCGTTTTCTTTGCTCTGGTTGCCAATTTGAGGAGATGCCGTTGGTTCTGGCTGATCTAACTGGGCAAATTTCTGCTCAAATGCTTTCAGCTTGGGCTCCCTGATTGTTTTTATCCCTGAAGTGTTTAAGGCGAAGCTCTGCTGTGGCTGGGTGGGAGACAAGGGTCGCGGTGTTAAGCGCCGATTTTGTTTCCCTCGATACCACTCGTTCTTTGTCTTTGATTTCGAGTAATTCTGGCACCGTCACAAACCGATAACCACTTTTTGTGAGAGCGGCGATGATTAGCGGGAGAGCTTCAACCGTGTGTGAGCGATCACCACCGCCATCGTGCATCAGCACAATCCCGCCTGACTTCGCTCTACTTAGCACATTTTTGACCAACCGTGGAACAGATGGTCGGTTATAGTCTTCCGAATCTGCTGACCACATCACTACGCCATACTGGTGCGTTTTAGCATAATCAGCTGGTCCGTTACTGAGAATACCTCCAGGGGGACGAAATATGGACGTTCTAACTCCTGTCGTTTCAAAAATAACTGCAGCTGTGCGCTCAATTTCACTAGCAGCTGCAGCCCTGTCCATGTGTCGATACCAATGGTGCCAAGTGTGATTGCCAACAGTCTGACCGTCAGCTACTACTTTTTGAGCTAGCTGAGGATAGTTTTTTACGTTTTGCCCAATCCAGAAGAAGGTTGACTTGATATTGTGCTGCTGTAAGATACCCAAAATTTGCTCTGTTGATTTGGGCCACGGACCATCATCAAACGTCAGTGCGATTGCTTTGTCTTGACCAGTAAGTTTGACATCCGCAAACGTCGTCCCCTGAAACTGCACTGGTATGTTAACGAGCAAATTGCTAGTTTTAGACTGCTGCCCTCTGGATAACCCTGGCTTGAGAGCAACTTTCGACTTTGCTTGCATCACACTTAGACTTTGTGGAGCCCGCGTCTGTCTAGATTGGGTGAGCGGCATTAAAATTGCTGGATAGGAAGTTTCCAGCCCAATAAACAGGATGAGACCAAAGCAAAAACTGGCAACAAAAGCAACTACTAATGTCAACCGTGTAGAGCGATGCCGCACAATCAATCTACGACGAGTTCCCAAAACACATCTCCTTTAATCCTTAAGAGGATGGCAAATCACGGTTATGATACCCGTACTCAGCATTTCTTTTTCAACCAAGTGCGCAATTACCTTTGAGGTTTAGCCAAATGCGAAATACAAGTATAAGTTTGTACCAAATCGCTTTATTCTTTCTTAACTGCAGCTTTATATTGAAGGATGTCAAAGTTCCAAAAAATACTGAATTCGCCATCTACTCTACTAGAACAGCAATTTACTGTTCTGAGTTGGGCATCCTAGATGCATGAAAGTGTTTGCAATCAATGGTGTCAACCGTAAACCCCATATCTCTTGCTAGCCACCATGGAAAAATACCGCGTGATCGAACAGCTACCCTTGAAGCTAACCCAACGGTGGGGTAATATCTTGGCAATTGTAATAACAATGACTGTGGGTCAAGCAGTGGCTTTCTACTGGTTGCGTCCATGGCTGAGCGATAGTCAGCCTTCTACCGCCGTAGCCCCTAACACAATGTCGGCTCTAAATACAGTGGCTGCTTTAGGGCGCTTGGAACCGCAAGGGGATGTAATCCAACTATCGGCGTCTAGCTCGGCTCAGAGTAAACGCGTGGCGCAGCTCCTAGTCAAGCAGGGAGACAAGGTACATGTAGGACAAATTGTTGCTATTCTCGATAGCCACGATCGCCTAAGAGCAACTCTAGAGCAGGCACAAAAACAGGTAAAAGTGGCACAAGCCCACTTAGCGCAGGTACAAACCGGGGCGAAACCGATAGAGATTACAGTGCAACAAGCTAATATTAATAGCGTCAAAGCTCAGTTGCAGGGAGAGATTAACACCCAAGAGGCAACAATTGCCCAGCTCGAACCCGAACAGCGCCACGCCCAAACCGAATATCACCGCTACCTGGGGTTATATCGCAATGGTGCCATTGCTGCTGCCACTCTCGAAAGTAAGCGTTTAGCAGTCGCAATGCTCAAACAGCAAATTGCTGAAGCCCGAACCAATCAGCAGCGCTCAGAAAAATTCTTCCAACAGCAAACAGCCGCGGCAAAAGGCGCCCTCAGCGCGATCAAACAGGTGCGTCCCGCTGACCTAGAGGAGGCGCAAGCCGAAGTGGAAAAAGCCATGATTGAGGTGAAACAGGCGCAAGCCAACCTCGATTTTGCGACAGTGCGCTCACCCATTGATGGGCAGGTATTGCAGCTCCACACTTTGGCAGGAGAAGTGGTGAGTGACAAAGGGCAAGGGATTGTGGAGCTGGGTCAAACAGACCAGATGTACGTGGTGGCAGAGGTCTACGAGAGCGATATTGCCAAAGTGCATCTGGGCCAAAAGGCGACGCTCACAAGTCAGAGCCATACATTGCCCGAGACGTTGCATGGCACTGTGGACCAGATTGGTTTAAAAATCGGCAAAAAAGATATGACGAGCAACGACCCCGCCGTCGATATTGATGCGAGGGTAGTTGAGGTTAAAATTCGCTTAGCACCAGCAGATAGTTTGCGAGTTGCTCGTTTAACCAACATGCAGATGCAGGTGATGATTCACATTTAATAATTAACCAAGTTGAGACAAAATTATGAATCTGAACGAGTTTGAAACCCAGTACCGAGAAACAATGGAACAAAGCATCAATCAACTGCAAGCCGCAGCGCTATTGCTGTCTCAACTGACACAAGTCGAGACCAATGTGCTAGCTGTCGGTCAAAACCTGCAAACACTTAGCCAGATAGTGGAAGAGTTTATCGCTCAACAGCGAACTGAGTAAAAGCTAGCTCCTCCCTCAAACTTTGGCTAAAGACTTGCGCGACTGGTGGGGGAATGGCTTGGGTTAAGTCATCAACGAGAGCTAGAACGTTACCCAGTTAGGATAGTAAAGTCTCACTCTGTTGTCTAATGGGTGCTTGCGGTAGTAGACAAATCCCTGCTGCTCCAATTGCCGCAGATATTTCTTCAAAGTGTTAACATGGATTCCAAGCCACTGGGCAAGATCTTTTCGGTTTTGTCCTGGAAAAGTCTCGACTAGACCAAATACTTGTGCAATGGCGCCAGTAATATCTCCAGGCTGATACACTCGATTGCTAATTGCAGGAAGCTGATTGGAAGACCAACCCTGCTGATCCCAAGCTCTTGACCGCCTGCCCAAAAATTGGTTGGGATTGACCCCTGGTGGAAACACCAACCGTTTGGACTTAATATCGCACAGCGCGATTGCCTCTTTGGGTCGAGTAAGCTTTATTAAAGACCATTGTTGCCTGTTTCCGCCCCCCAATTCCCAAACCGCAAGTAATCCATAAAAGTCCTTCAAATCAATTGCAATCTCGGTGTCCATGTTTCACCTCAAATTGATGGTAAAAATAAAATTGAGTAGAGCTGCTGCAATCCATGCTCTGTTCCGTTACCTTTGTGGTTCCAAAACTCCCAGCCGCCCAAGCCTAACTGCCCACCGGTCTATTTATGTGTCTCAAATGTTGCTAGCATTATAGCTAGCATTATAGCTAGCTAGCTATAATGCCATATTTCTTTACAATTCGAGTGAGCTAGTAAAAAGTTATATTGAAGGAACCCATATGGTTGGAGGTAAGGAGCAGATTAACGTCCGACTCGACCACGACTTAGCAATGGAGCTAAAGAGTTGGGCAAGACGAAATAACCGGACTTTGACAGAAGCCTTCGAAGCTGCAGCCCGATTACTTATCTCCGGTCAAATCGAAGTTGAATCAGTCCAAGCAAACGCAGCCCAGAGCGAAGCAACTAAGTTGTTAGCTATAGAGCTAGCTAGCTTGCGCAAGTCCATGGCTAGCCAGTTGGAGCTATTGGAAAACGAGTTGATGATACTTAGGGCTGAGGTTGTAGAGATAAAAAAGCCCAGGTTGCCACAGTCCAGCAGAGGAGTTCCACCTTACCTCAAAATGGCATAGGCATCGTGGAGTTAGCAATGCGCTTAGGGGTGCATTACAAAACTGTGCAACGCTATAGGGATATGCCAGAATTTCTCGAATGGTCCCGCACGCACGATCCTAATGAAATAGGATGGGTGTGGCATCCAGACATCAAACGATTTGTGCCGGAATGATATGCTAGGAGGTCCAGATTCTGAAGTAGCTGTGTCATCTGCGATCACACCCAGCTATTTATCCAGATGGTAGTTCAGGCAGGGTGCAAAAACTTAGCCACTGTATGTACGTCTTTATCACCGCGTCCAGAGCAGTTAATGACAATCCGGGGAGTACCGCTGAGCTGGGGACAGAGAGTCTCTAGGTACGCGATCGCATGAGCTGTCTCTAGCGCTGGGATAATACCCTCCAGTTCAGACAGGCGCTTGAATGCTGCCAGAGCTTGTCGATCTGTCACGCTGTAATACTCCGCCCGCTCCAGATCCTTCAGATAACTGTGTTCTGGACCAACACCAGGATAATCTAACCCAGCACTAACTGAATGAGCTTCAATGACTTGACCATCCTCATCTTGCAGTAAATAGCTCATTGCCCCATGCAGCACACCTACTCGCCCTTGCGTCAGTGTGGCAGCATGTTTCTCTGTATCTACACCCTCCCCAGCAGCCTCTATACCAATCAACCGTACACTTAGCTCATCCACGAACTCATGAAATAGCCCCATCGCATTCGAGCCACCTCCCACACAAGCAAGGAGAATGTCTGGCAATCCGCCCCACTTTTCTTGGCACTGAACGCGAGTCTCCTGCCCAATGATCGCTTGGAAATCCCGGACAATCATTGGGTAAGGGTGAGGTCCTGCTACTGAACCCAGAATATAGTGAGTCGTTTCCACATTCGTTACCCAGTCCCGAATTGCTTCTGATGTCGCATCTTTTAGAGTTCCTGTCCCGGCTGCCACTGGTCGCACCTCTGCCCCCATTAGCCTCATCCGAAACACATTTAGGCTCTGCCGCTCCATATCATGCACGCCCATGTAAATGACACAGGCAAGCCCAAACCTGGCACATACTGTCGCTGTGGCAACGCCATGTTGACCCGCTCCTGTCTCAGCAATGATGCGTTGCTTGCCCATCCGCCTTGCCAACAATACCTGAGCCAAGGCATTGTTAATTTTATGAGCGCCAGTGTGGTTCAGGTCCTCTCGTTTAAGATAAATTTGCGCTCCAGTACCATCTGGTCGAGCATGGTGGGCGGTGAGACGTTCAGCAAAATAGAGGGGAGTAGAACGTCCCACATAGTCCTGTAATAATTGTTGTAGTTCTCGTTGGAAAGCTGGGTCATTGCGGTACTGCTGGTACGCCGCTTCCAGCTGACTGAGAGCAGGCATTAG
>JAFAVL010000013.1 GCA_019242465.1 Chroococcidiopsidaceae cyanobacterium CP_BM_RX_35
CGATTTGTTGTGCCTTGAAACCAGAAATATTGCGAAAAAACTCAAAGAATTAGCTCAAAACGGAGCTTGTTGCCTCACTCAATGCTCCATTGCACCTTGTTAGTCAATATTGAGATCACTTTTTAGAAAACCCGCAACCAGTTGTAAGCCAGGACGAGGAACATTGGCAAAAGAAAAGCCTCCCATTTTCGGGATGATTCAGCGAGGAGGAGAAGTTGTTGTGCGAATGCTGTCCAACGTTAAGCAAGCCACCATTGCACCTGTGATTCAAAAGATGATCTCACCTGGTACACTCATCTACTCAGATGAATACAGCATCTATGCTCGCATCACTGAGTGGGGATACGGTCACAAGACAGTGAATCATGGGCAAGGAGAATACGCTCGGGACGAGGATGGGGACGGGTTTTACGAAGTCCATGTCAATACGATGGAAGGCTTTTGGTCATTGTTACGTTCTTGGTTGCGACCACATCGCGGGATTTCTCAAGATAAACTGCCTCTCTATCTGGGTTTCTTTGAGTTCGTTCACAATGTCCGAAAACGGGGCAGAACCCTGTTGCCATCTCTGTTAGAGTGCCTTCTCAAGTAGATCCCTGGAATCCATAAAGAGCCTACCGGATTATCACCGGAAAATTTACAGGAGGAATTCAATCGGCAGCCAGTTCATTGAGACTCATTCACAACTCTGCCTCCATACTGCTTGCTGCCTTCTTCTTTGGCTCAAATGGATAAAGTCGAACTTAGAACTCACTAAAAATACTCCTTTTAGTGACTTTGAACCTACCTTAACAATAATAAATATTACGTTAATACCTTCTTATAAAAGGCATAACTATGCCTTAATCATGCCTCTCTACTGTGTATTTTGTGCCTGAGTTTTGTCATTCTTTTGGTGATATTATGATTAGTAAAGTTTGCAAGAGAAAATGGTATAGCTATGCATCGATTAGCACCATCATTTGTGGGCTAATTGGACCGACTGTTGCCCCTGCAATAGCAGATTCTGGCGATGCAAATACCGTCACTCCTATTAAGCACGTCATTGTCATCGTTGGGGAGAATCGCACCTTCGATCATCTCTTCGGTGCCTATAAACCGCGTCACAGTCAGACAGTCTCGAATCTGTTATCTAAAGGCATCATTAATCCTGACGGCACGCCTGGGTCACGCTTTGCGGATGCGACTCAATACCAAGCCTCAAACACATCAACCTACTTGTTGAGTCCCCCTAACCAAACACCCTATGCAACACTGCCGCCGCCTCAAGCTGGCGGCCCGCAATCCGCAAGTGATACGAATCCACCCCCCTTTCAAACCTTAGCCGCTGCCCAGGCAGTCAATCCCTTCTTGCTGCCTGAGGACATCGTGCGATTGACCACTGGTGCTACGGGGTTGAAGAGTGGCACTATAGATACCCGCATCCCAAACGTAAATAACCTGCTGAGCGGCCCCTTCCAACTGACGCCAGGAGTCCCCTATGATGCTTACGCGGGTAGCCCAATCCACCGCTTCTATCAGATGTGGCAGCAGACCAACTGTGACATCAGCCATGCCACTGAAGCTAATCCCAGTGGCTGTCTCAACAATCTTTTCCCTTGGGTTGAGGTCACAGCTGGGGACAGCAACGGCAATCCCCCCCCAGCAGGTGGTTTCACTGGTGAGGGAGCCATCTCCATGGGCTTCTACAACGTCAACAATGGGGATGTGCCATACTTCAAGTCGCTGGCTGACAACTACGCCATCAGCGACAACTACCATCAACCTGTGATGGGCGGCACCGGGGCCAACTCGATTATGATTGGTGTAGGCGACGCCCTTTGGTACAGCGATGGCAATGGTAATCCGGCTGTCCCACCTCAAAATCAGATCGAGAATCTCAATCCCCAACCTCGAACCAACAACTTCTACACCCAGGATGGTTACTCTGGCGGGACCTACAGTAACTGTTCCGACCCGAATCAACCAGGGGTTGGACCGATTCTGAACTATCTGAGTTCCCTACCCTATCACCCGCAGTCCAACTGCGCAGCGAATACCTACTACCTTCTGAATAACTACGATCCTGGTTATTTGGGTAATGGAACAGTTAACACCACCACTAACAATGGCTTTATTATCCCGCCGTCACCCGTCCGCAATATCGGTGATGCCCTGTTGGAAAAGAATATTTCGTGGCGGTACTACGGTGAAGGCTGGAATCAATACGTTCAAAATCCCAACAACGATGCTAATGTCTATTGCAACATTTGCAATCCCTTCCAGTACTCGACGTCGATCATGACCAACTCACAGGTGCGGACAGAGCATTTGAAGGACACCACTGACTTGGATAACGATATTAGCAACGAGACACTACCTGCAGTTGCTTTCGTCAAGCCTGGTGGCTTACTTGATGGTCATCCGGCGTCCTCAAAGTTCGATTTATTTGAAGCCTTTACCAAGAAGTTAATCACAGAGGTGAAGAGCCATCCCAACATCTGGAAGGACACGGCTATCCTCATCACAGTTGATGAGGGGGGTGGATATTGGGATTCTGGTTACATTCAGCCCCTCGACTTCTTCGGCGATGGTACAAGGATTCCGCTAATTGTCGTGTCGCCCTACTCTAAAGGTGGTCGCGTTGTCCACACATACTATGACCATGTTTCCATCCTGAAGTTCATTGAGAAGAATTGGGGACTATCTGCGCTCACTGAGCGTAGTCGTGACAATCTACCCAATCCCGTGACCACTGGAAACAATCCTTACGTACCAATCAATGGTCCGGCAATCGGCGACTTGATGGATATGTTCAACTTCTGAACTTAGAGGGATTGTCAAGTTAACTCAGCTCGACTTTATCCATTTTGTGAGACCCTCAAATAGCAATGGTTGTGGCATGTCAGACTTTTTCCAGACTTTTCTTGATATCGGTCAAACGTTGAATATCTGAAAAAGTTTGAGAGCCTGCCTGCAATCCAAGCACCGCTCAAAAAGGCTCCATTTTCAAATGGATAAAGTCGAGTTAATCTTTCATCAATCGCTCAATATGGATTCCAGGGAGATCTAACAGAGGAGACACTCAAGGAGGGCTGAAAGCAATGCCTTCCCTCGTCTGCGAGCATTATGCACGAACTTAAAAAAGCCAAGATACAGTGGCAGTTTTGCTTGAGAGATTCCTCGATGTGGCCGTAGCCAGGAACGAAGTAGGGACCAAAAACCTTCCATCGTGTTGACATGCACTTCGTGGAACCCATCGCCATCTTCATCTCGGGCATACTCCCCTCGAGCATGGCACACACTTTTGTGCTGATATCCCCAGTAACCAGTTGTCTGCCTTCGATAGTCGGGCGAACCGGAAAGCCATTTTTAATCGTGGCCTGATTCCTAACATCCCGGAAAATCTGCGCGGCAGAAGCACTCCGAAGCGTGGACGCAAGCTATTATTCGAGCAAACTCTTTACGAGGAACGGTTTTTCACGATTGAGCGGGTGTTCGTCTGGGAAGATAAGTTCCGTCGCTTACTGCTGCGCTTCGAACGAATCAGTCAGTTGCACTATGCCTTAAAAAGCCTGGCTTATACGATGATCAATCTCCGGCATTTTTGCAACAGCTAAAGTTCTCGTCATTCATTCTCCAAGAGGTCTCGGCGCTAGAGACCCAGATTTGTCGTGCCTGGGAAGAGGGGATATTGGGAAAAAGAGCATGGAAACTATCAAAATAGATTGTTCTTTCCCCTTGAAGGCTCAACTTGACCTTGCCGCTCAATATTTCACATCAACTTTTACACCAAACCCGCAACCAGTTGTGAGATAATGGATATTGCAGCAAATCATCTTTTTGAACAATGATTAAACTGTATGGTGGTGCGCGGAGTCGAGCTTCGATCGTTCGCTGGTACTTAGAAGAATTAGCTATTCCCTATGAATTCATCCTGCTAGACATGTCCGCAGGAGCGCATCAGCAGTCGGATTTTTTGAAATTAAATCCGTTTGGTAAGGTGCCTGTAATTGTTGATGGTGACTTAGTGCTATTTGAATCTGGGGCCATTTTGTTGTATCTCGAACGCAAATACGGTGGGAAGCAGTTGTCAATCGAGCAGCAAGCAATCCTCTCGCAATGGACATTATTTGCTAATGCCACCTTGGGACCTGGTATCATTATTGAAGCTAGCCGGGAGCGCGAAATGCCTAAACTCATGGCTCCACTTAACGAGATTCTAAGTAAACATCCTTATATACTAGGCGATGAATTTAGCGTTGCTGATGTTGCTGTCGGCTCGATTTTGAGCTACATTCCTGTGTTACTCAAATTAGATCTGTCTGCCTATCCAGCAATAGTTAATTATATTCAA
>JAFAVL010000141.1 GCA_019242465.1 Chroococcidiopsidaceae cyanobacterium CP_BM_RX_35
GTGTGCTCTTCCGATCTATCCCACGGACCTTTGATGTTTTGAGTAATAGTTTCAACAACATGACCCTTGCTGTCTAGTACCAGTAAGCATCCGGTGCTGACGGTTGCAGGCGTCCCATCAAGGCTGGGTAAGCTGCCAACAATCACCCAGCCCGAGCGTAATACGGTCAGAGCTGTGGTCAAGCCGATACCCCCAGGGCAAGACTGAGGCGATGTGGTGTTTCGGCTAATTTGGGCGAAGAGACTTTGGGTGCCGTTAGGTGTAATCTTAACAATGGTAGTCCCCGTGCCCTGAAGGTTGGCACTATTATTGAAGTTACTCACCAAGATGTCGCCTTCGTGCAGGGAACCCTCGCTGTGTGTCACACGAGCTATCCCATAGGGGTTCACGTCACCATTTGTTGGCACAGTCGAGGCGAAGGTGCTAATTTTGTTGAATTCTGACACAAAAGGATACTCTGGAGATTCTGCCTTTGCCACTTGCCCTAAACTCAGGGCAAGCATGGGGAGGCTAGCGGCGATCAGCTTGGTAATGCGAGTGATGGAACGATGCATAATGTTTCTCCTATTGAATGAATAGACTTCTTGCATAAGTCAGTTGGAAATATGCCGCTTTAATATTTAGGCGGTCATGTTTTAACACTTATGTAAGAGATAGATTGAGGTTGTTCGAGCGATTGAGTATTATGTTTTTAATCTGTTGTAAGCACGATTTCGTTGTCATTCGCTTTGGATTGTAGGCGAAGACATGGAGTAAAATAACAGATTGAAAATACTATTAAATACTCTTTCTTGCTTGAGATAACTGCTACTTTTTCTCAGTCTCTAACGTTAAAGAAATGTTGACTAAACCAGGGATGACTTCGAGAAATAAGGCAAAGCTCGTGAAAATTGACCAGAAATCGGCGTGCATAGAATCTCCTTGCATAAGTAATTGGTGTCATAAGCTATCACTACCGACATTCCCGCATTGACCTAAGTGCGGGGACTAGGATAACAGCGCTCTGCTGTATGCTCTAGATACGCTATTAGGTGTACCAGGGTTCAGCCGTAGGCAGGGATGTGTACCTGAGACTCTCAAGTGGTGCCGCTGCCTCGTGCTGACTCTGTAGATGTAATGCTCACCTATTTATTTATTCGTTTAACAGACAAGATTTATGCAGTTAGAAACGGTTTGTAAATAAAATATTAGGGGAAGAGAGGGCATGTCAGGGATGGGGGATACCTAAAGCTACTCGCATTATTGCTGGTCAAAACTATGCCTGAACCTTTCTACTCAGTGACTTAACTAGCGAACAAACCGTAATCCTGACCATGTCAAACGGCATAATACACCTACGATTAATAACAAAGTAATTAGTCAACAATTAGAGGCTTTATTAACTCCAGCAATTGATGCTGAACAAAAATACTATAAGCAATTAGGATTACGAAATCGTATACTTAATTTGTCTTTAATGGTAGCAGCAGTATTAACACTTTTATGGAGACAAGTTCCTTCTGTTCAAGAGTTAACTCGTCTGTTAGCACGAGAAGACTTGTTGTGGTGTCGCGCTACTAATGGGACTTTGTAGAAAAGTTTGGAAAAATTGACTTAGAATTCTGTCATAGAGCTAGTTTTACGTCAGTCTCGACAGGAGCAACGTAAAGTGAAAGATCAAGTTCCTGAAGCTATGCCCGCGTGTTTCGAGAATTGGTGCCGTCGATTTGATGACCTGTTTTCGCGCCAAAAACAGCGCCAGGGGTTTCGCAGCTACCTAGGTGGGTTACTGGGAGAAAGCCAACGCAAGAATCTGGCTCAAATTGCCAGCAACACAGTGGATGAGTCCTACAACCACCTGCGGCACTTTCTTAATGAGTCACCTTGGGATACAGAGAAACTCAACGACCGTCGCTTAGAAGTAATGCGCCAGTGTCGTCAAACCACGCCAAGTCGGGACTTTACCCTGATTGTGGATGACTCTGGACATCGTAAGAGTGGCGATGAGACAGCGGGAGTGGGACGGCAATACATTGGCGAAATTGGCAAAACGGATAACGGCATTGTGCTGCTGAGTACTCACCTGTATGACGGGGTGCGACGCCTACCTCTGGATGTTGCGCTCTATCAACATGCAAGTTCTCTGGCACAAGGCAAAGAAGACCCTGAGTTTGTCAAGAAGCCAGATCTAGCTCTGAAACTGATTGACCAATGTTTGGAGCGCAAATATCGACCACATGTAATTGTGGTGGATGCAGGCTATGGCAATAACACCCCGTTCATCAAACAACTGGAATCGAGAAAGCTGCAATATATCGCGGCCATTGCTAAAAACCGACAGGTGACTTACCAACTGCCAGGCGAGGAGCAACCCTGTAGGCATAGTTTGACTGAGATTGCTCAAGTTTTGGACTCTGAACACTTCACCCCAGTCTCGCTCACTCTTGATCAACCTCGCACCGTCTGGGTCGCCACGCTCCAAGTGCAGGTGCCCAAGCTAGAAGGCACCCGTTGGATTGCCATTCAACTTAACGCTGCGACTTGGCAGGCAGCTACTGACGTTGATTACTTCCTGACCAACGCTTCAGATGCACAAGTCAGTGCTGAGTGGATGGCTCGAACTTACTCCCAGAGAAACTGGGTGGAAGTGTTCTATCGCGAAGCTAAAGGATGGTTCGGGCTGAGTCAGTATCAAGTTCGCGACCTCAAAAGCATGAAGCGTCACTGGATTCTCGTGTTTACGGCTTACACCTTCGTCCTCTGGCATCAACTTACAGGCGGTGTACGACGACGCTGGGCTACCAAGCCTTTGCAAACGATTGCCGAAACCCTGGCAGCGTTTCGGACCGACGCTGGGCTACCAAGCCTTTGCAAACGATTGCCGAAACCCTGGCAGCGTTTCGGACCGCCGTCGAGTTCCGCTTGGTGCGCTGGCTCACTACTCATGTGGATGTATTTGCCGCTCACAGAGCTAAGTCGGGCTACGTTTGGGCATAGAAATTTTCAAAGTCCCACTAAAATTGCTCAGCTGTCGCTAGCAGAAAGATTTTTAGTTTTTCCAGCAGAAATATTTGAACAAGTATTTAAAGATTTACTGCCTCAATTACAACACAATTAGCAGCAACGACTCAGGCGTCCAGTACCAGATAGTATTAAGTTTGCGCAGACGGATTTTGAACAAATTTGGGTGGCGGATGGAACAACAGAGGACGTGCTTAATTCCGTAAGCTCAAAAGCCTAGAAGACTTGAGAACAGGACAGTTAGCCGGAAAGATTTGTACAGTGATTGATTTGGTGACTCGACTACCAATACAAATTTGGTTTCATACAAACCCATCGGCAAGCGATACTAATTTTGAGACACTGCTTCTGAATTTACTTCCTGCAATAGCCCAGCTATCTGAAGAAGATTTTCGTTGATTACAGATTAATACCATCAGTCTGTTCGGAAACAGTGATGCAGAAAGTGCTTTTGTGTTAGCGTAGACTAGGGATTGAAACTCTTTAAGCTCCGCGCGAACTAGTCTAAGAACCTTGCACAGTTAGGCTCTCGATAGACCGCAATTGGCGCTAGTAGAGTTGAGTGTTATCCGGCTTTGTGATATGAAAATCTCCACTGCTATCGTCGAAAGAGATCCTGATACCAAGCTCTACATCGGCTATGTCCCTGGCTTTCCTGGAGGGCATTCTCAAGGAGAAACCTTAGATGAGTTGCAAGCAAATCTGTGCGAAGTGATTGAGATGCTTTTAGAGGATGAGGATCTAGTGTTCGAGACCGAGTTTGTGGGCACACAACAGATTTGATTCAGTAGAGCATGAGTAACGCTCCTATTCTGAAACCACAAGAAGTTGTACAAATCTTGGAGAATCTTGGGTTTATAGAGGTACGTCAAAAAAGTTCACACAAACAGTTTCGTCACGAAGATGGACGAGGAACAACAGTCCCCTTTCACAAAGGTCGAGACATATCACCAAGATTACTACGACAGATTGCGAGTAATGTGGAAATTTCAAAAACTTGATGCCAGAAACTCTCGCATATACTGATTTACCAACTGGGGTTGCTCCTGCTGCACCCAATGGCTACAGTTCGGGATGTACTTAATCTGAAAGTTTCTAACATAAGCTTCGGTTCCATAGGTTAGTTCCTTACCAAGAGCTGTATCGTTTTCTCCCCAAATCATTAACGTTGGTACATTAAGGATGCTCCAATCTCACTCAGCAATCTCTGTTGGGTGACATTACGGTAATAGTTCAGCATGGCTGTTAAGGCACCACGTTTGGCAGCAGCATCTTTGTAAGCCGCCAGATCTACTTGAGTGAAGGCGCTCCTGTCAACAGCCATACCTGTAAAAGCCTTTTCAATCGCTTGGTAGTCGGATAACTGTAGGAGAAATTCTGGTAGCCAAGGTAACTGGAAGAAGAAAATGTAAGAGCTACGCAGCAATTGTTGTGGCGTGCGAAAACCCTGAGCAAATTTGGCTGGGTGAGGCAGATTTAGCACAATTAATCGCTCTACCATTTCAGGATAGGTATAGGCAAAGTTCCAGGCAATCGCTCCACCCCAATCATGTCCAACTAAAATACAGCGCTCGTATCCTAGTCCCTCAATCACGCCCTTAATATCTTCAACGAACTCAGACATGACGTAAGCCGAAACATCTTGTGGCTTATCACTATCGTTGTAGCCGCGCAAGTCAAGGGCAACAACCTTGAAATCTTTGGCAAACTCTAGAAGCTGGTGCCGCCATGAGTACCAAAACTCAGGAAACCCGTGCAGCATCAGCATTAAAGGACCTTCTCCCTGAGTTACGTAGTGGAGCCTGACCCCATTGCTAACTATGTATTCGTGCTGACCGTATCCCTCTATGACAGACATTGATGCCTCCGTTCATTTTGTGTCACGATATCAGCGAGAAATTGCTAACTTGGTCAATACTCTAAGGTTAGCCGATTGATAGCTCAAGCACTAGCTATGGAAACGCGAGGCGTCTGGATTACCAACACTGACAGTGAGGTTTTGAATTCCCAGCAAAGCATTGCTGAGGCAATGGACTTCCTTGCCGAGACAGGATTTAACGTGGTGTTTCCTGTTGTTTGGAGTAAAGCCGTCACACTCTATCCTAGCCAAGTCATGAGTTCGCGATTTGGCGTTGAGATGGACGATAAAGCTTGCGGGAGACCCGCAGGCAAAGTCCTTGAGAACGTTGACCCACGATACATTGGTTGGAATCCTTTAGCAGAATTAATTAACGCAGCACACCGGGTTGGCATTAAAGTTATCCCCTGGTTTGAATACGGATTTGCCAGTTCCTACAATCTCAATGGTGGTCCACTGCTAGCACAAAAACCAGAATGGGCAGCCTGTGATCGCACTGGCAACCTATTGAATAAAAATGGCTTCGAGTGGATGAATGCCCTCGATCCTCAAGTACAGGAATTCCTGCTCAGCCTGGTACTCGAAGTTGTGAAAAACTACGATATTGACGGCATTCAAGGGGATGACCGACTGCCTGCCCTCCCCTCTGAAGGTGGCTACGATACCTTGACTGTCGAACGGTATTGCCGGGAATTTAATCGACATCCGCCGCAGAATCCTCAAGATCGGCAATGGCTCCAGTGGCGGGCGAATCTACTCACCGAATTCTTAGCTCAGCTCTACCAAGAGGTTAAAGCAATTAATTCAGGTCTTTTGGTATCAATGGCTCCTAATATCTACGATTGGGGATTCAAAGAATATCTCCAGGACTCTCCAGCATGGCTAGAGCGCCAAATTGTCGATCTCATCCACCCCCAGATCTACCGCCGTGATTTTAAGAGCTACAAAAGTATCGTTGATCGGCTTGTCGCCCAGCAATTTACTGCTGAGCAGCTACCGAAACTCGCTCCTGGCATCTTGATCAAGCTAGGCTCTTACCGCATTAGTCCTGAGTACCTTTTGCGGGCGGTTGAATACAATCGGTCTTGCGGCATTCAAGGAGAGGTGTTCTTCTTTTATGAAGGTCTACGAGAAGACAATAATGCTCTGGGTAAGGTTATACGCTCTATCTATAAATAAAACGATCGTACTTGAAAATATTTTAATAATGTCTTAATATTTAAATACATTTCTTTACAA
>JAFAVL010000295.1 GCA_019242465.1 Chroococcidiopsidaceae cyanobacterium CP_BM_RX_35
CTGCCGGGGCGACGAAGTAGCTAGAAATCCTTTGGGAGTCAAGTCTGGAGCAGCTTCTGCTAAAAAAAGATAGGTCTGTTTTTCTCAACCAGACCTACTGAATACAAATGTTGCCTCCATTATACCAAACCCATCTACAAAGTCAACTGAGTCGCTCGGAATATCTACTAATAACCTTACTGGTGAACCTGCTGCAATCAATTAAACAGACGAAACTTGAAACCTTAGCAACAGCCCTGTCATTTCCAATTACATTTGAAAGTCGGCGGAAAAAAATTCAGAGATTTTTATCTTTACCACAATTGACGCTGGAGAAAATCTGGTTTTCCATAGTAAAAAGCTGGTTGGAGACTGAGTTGAAACCTCACCAAGTTCTTTACATAGCGATTGATCGGACTAAGTGGGGACGAATTAATCTGCTGATGATTAGTTTGATTTGGGACAAAAGAGCTTTTCCCATATATTGGGAACTATTACCCAAGCAGGGCAACAGTAACTTCGAGAAGCAAACTTTAGCTATTAGTCAAGTTTTATCCTTGTTTAAGGAATATAAAGTTGTGGTACTAGGAGATCGGGAATTTTGTTCAGTCAAACTGGGAAACTGGCTCAGAGAGAAGCATGTATACTTCTGCTTACGTCTGAAATGCAATGAATTTGTGCAGTTAGAAGAGAAAATTTGGTTACAGTTAGAGCAGTTAGGTTTAGTCCCCGGAATGCAGTTGTATCTAGATGGAGTGAGCGTCACTAAACAAAAAGGATTTGGCAAATTTAATGTTGCTAGTAAGTGGAAACGTAAGTATTCGGGATGGGCTCCAGATGAAGGATGGTTTATTTTAACGAATTTGCCTGATTTAAAATCAGCTATTCTCGCTTATCGAAAAAGATTTGGTATCGAAGAAATGTTTCGAGACTTCAAGAGTGGTGGTTATAATTTAGAAGGAACTAATGTTACAGGTGACAGGTTAGTTGTGATGGTTTTACTGATTGCTATGGCTTACACAACTGCCACAATTTGGGGAAGAGAAATCAAAAATACAGGCAGGCAAAAATATATTGGTCGGGTAAAAGAGGCAGGTCGAACACAGCGGCGACACAGCAGTTTCTATATTGGTTTATCTAGTCAAACTTGGGTTGATTTTAGGGATAGCACTGTACAGATAGCAGCAGAGTTAATGCGACTCAATTGCAATAAGTTGAAGTATTATCAAAAGGGTCAGAGGGCTATGAAGCTTATCCTGTCTGCTTTATAGCCTCTTCGTCGCCCCGTCAGGACCGACTGTTAACAAAATTATGAGCCAGCATACATAGCGTTGCTGGCTCACATTCGAGTTGATTCAACAAAGTGTAACTAAGATTTAGCCGCAGTCATTGGGTCAGCAATGTAACGGAAAGTTGGCTCAGAATTCCAAGGACCACGCTCGTCAGTTTGACCATTCGTAGATAGGTTGTAGTAGATATCTACTGTATTATCTGGGACAACGTTACCAAACATGGGGTCAGTCAGCTTACCCAGTGAATCCAATGCCTTCATAAACATCTGAGTGTGAGAAATCTCACGAGTTAGCAGATGTACTAGCGTTTTCTTAGAACCTTCATCAGTCGATAGCTTGATTAACTCTTCATAAGTTTGACGGGCACCGGCTTCTGCCGCAATGTTAGCTCGTAGGTCACGTACCACGTCGCCTCCCTCGTTCAGATAGCTAGCAGTCCAAGCATTACCCTGACTATCTAGAAAATGCGGTCCCATTCCGCGTACTGCAAACAGAGTACTCTTATAAGCTTCCGTCTGATCAACATTTTTGGTGTGGGCTTCAATCATTTTGCCCACCATCTCTAAGTGACCAAATTCCTCAACTGCAATATCTTGGAGCATATCTCGAATCCCAGCATTCTCGACATGGAACGACTGCACCCAGTATTGCAAGGCGGCAGATAGCTCGCCAGTTGCCCCACCAAATTGTTCTAGGAGCAATTGAGCAAAACGCGGATTTGCTTCCTTGACATCTACCGTATGAATCGTTTCCTTTTTATGAAAAAACACGCTGTTACTCCTGTTACAACTGGATCAGCTAAGCCTTTAGTCCTATAATGAATCTAAAACCAATAGCACTTTTGAGCCTGCATCTTAAGAAGGACTTGTCAGCTTTGTCCCTCTACCCAAAGTTGCTATTTCCCCTCATCTTTTCTTAGCGCTTTTCAGCAGAATAAGTAAAAAAGTTCTGGAACACTCCTACCGTTGCAAAGTGGTAAGAAGGCAACAATGGGGTAACTGTCAGGTCTGTGCTATAAATACTAAAAAAGATAAAGTTTTGTTGTTGTGTGCCCTGAGAAATAGCTTGTTGTACCGCTGGCTGACTCAAATCTAACAGTGTAGAGCAGTTGCGATGCAAAATATTTTGCAAAATTCTAGGGACTTTTGCACAAATGTCTTTTGTTTCGAGGTATGCTGTGAGCCGCTGCGTTGCATATTCTTGATATGCAGACTGACTGGGATTAGTTGCAGCCAGAGCAACTCCAAGTCCTGCCAGAATCCCTAAGCCGAGGTAAGTAATACTTCTTAAATTTTTCATATTACAAACTGTATCACACAGCACCTTAACCTAAGTTCCACATTAACCGAGTCCACTCAACCGTTTAGATGGATCTGGATGAAACAACGAGCAAATGATATACTAAGGAGAACAATGGCGAGCGTAGCCAAGTGGTCAAGGCAGTGGATTGTGGTTCCACCACTCGGGGGTTCGAGTCCCCTCGTTCGCCCCTTCTTCAGGCTTCACCCAACAGCGTTGATCTTCTAGATTTATTTAATGTAGGGTCCAAGAACTGAGGGCTTGAGTATCGTGCTATTAGGCAGGTGTGATTGCTCTGATGTTCCTACATGAGAAATATTTCGGGCTCTAACCGCACTGATTCCATATCACTACCACGCAGGGGAGTCCTGTTGCTGGACACCTGGGTAGGGACAGTTTGCAGAAACTCTTTGGTTAGCTATACATTTCCATCCAAACAATAGCTAGACGTCGCCCCTTAGCAGGCACGATCGCCAACTCTTCATGCCGTTCTTCATCATCTCTAAACCACATTAGCAATTACAGAAGCCAGTATAAAGCTGTAGCTTTTCCAAATCAGTATTTTTTAACCCTTCACGACAGCGTGAGTTGCGATCCTCACAAGCAAATCCTAAATTCAACTTCTGTTATGGGGATGTCTTAACTCCTCATTCCTAGAGATGTTTATGAATGGTATGGCACTGTACTCCACAGGAGAAGTGGTAAGGACAAACTTACTTAGCAAGTGACTAGAACATGAGTTTTATCGAACAAGCCAAAAAGTTAGCAGATACGATTGGAGACAAAGTTCAAGAAACGGTTTCTTTTGGAGGCATTGACGCGATAGGCTACGAGAATTTTCACCTCCATTCATTCCGATACAAGACTTGATTGACGAAGAAAGGCAGAGGGCAGAAGGGAAGAATTATGAATGGTTTACCTTGCTAGTTTAGAGTGTGAGTCTGAGAAGCGCTTCATTAATCACGGTTTGATAGCCTACACCTTGTTTTTCTGCTTCCTTCTTTGCCCATTCAATTACCTTTGGATGAAGCCGAATAGAGACTGGTTCAAACCGTTCGCTGTCATCTTTATAGGGTCGCCCGCGCTTGGGCGATTCTATATCGAACTGCTCTTTGACTGCCTTTGTTGCTGCCTCTACCTCTTCTGTAGTGATGCGCCTTGCTGACTCAAATGGAAATTCAGTAACTTTCTTCTTCATAGCGCTTACGCTCATTACGGGTTGCAGTCCTGGCGCTAATAATACGGGTTGTCTCTCCTCGCACGGTGTACACAACGACTAGCAATCTTTGACGATACGAAGTGCCGATAATCCATTCCCTGGACTCACTGGTTGAGTGTTCGGGGTCTGGAGCAATCAGAGCTAGAGGGTCAGTCCACACGGTTGCTGCCTCTTCAAAGCTAACTTTGTGCTTAGTCGCGTTACTCCAAGCCTTATTGTCATCCCAATCAAAGCGCATTTTCAGTATATACAGGAATTTAGGGCTTGGTGAATGCCCCAGATACACAGGACACTGGATCGAGGTTTTTCTAGATGCTGATGACAATGATTGGGATCGCATCCTCTACTCTGCCT
>JAFAVL010000246.1 GCA_019242465.1 Chroococcidiopsidaceae cyanobacterium CP_BM_RX_35
AGGAAAAGCGGTCGATACCAATCACGCGCTCCGCCCCTAGCAGATAAGCGCTACGCATCGCAAACTGTCCAACCGGACCACACCCCCAAACAGCTACAATATCTCCGGGCTGAATATTACATAAATCTGCTCCCATATAGCCTGTAGGAAAGGCATCGCTTATCGGCAACAGCTTTTCATCGGGGATATCTTTAGGCACTTTGATCGCGCCAAAATCAGCAAACGGCACGCGCACGTATTCCGCATCGCCACCAGCGTAACCGCCGAATAAGTGGGAATAACCATAAATTCCCGATGTTCCAAAGCCAAACAACTTTTCCTGCATCCAAGCGTTGGGATTCGAGTTATCGCACAGTGACCACAACTGCTGATTGCAGAAGAAACACTGACCGCAGCCAATCATAGAAGAGACAACCACGCGATCACCCGGTTGCAATTGCTTGACTTCACTGCCAATTTCCACAATTTCCCCCATGAACTCGTGACCCAGAATGTCACCCGGCTGCATTGTTGGAACATAGCCATCGTAGAGGTGCAAGTCTGAACCGCAGATGGTGGTTGCTGTGACTTTGAGGATGGCATCGCGGGGGTTGAGGATTTTGGGATCGGGAACTGTTTCGACCCGTACATCGTTGGTACCGTACCAGCAAACTGCTTTCATTGCAATCTTTATCTCCCTCTGGTTGGTCTTTTATGGTAAAAATCCCGCCTGCTTCTGTAATCATTCTGAAGTGGTGTAAATCATCTCCGGTTTGCTGTTGTGGTTCTTCGCGCTAAGATTATGCCTGTTGGTTGGTGCTTTGCTAATTGGAGTTTGAACATATAACCAAGAAAAACTATTAGTCAAGTGTGGCAAGTTGCGGTTCGGTCCGTTTACTTATGCATTGTCTACGGTTTAAAGCGATTCCCCTTTTTTCCAAAGCAACTGCTTCATCCGCAACGCCCACGCGGTCACCGCAGAACAGCCTAGGTCCAATAGAGAATCTTCGCCTGGGGGAAGCGCTGAGTCAGTTCGCGCTCAAAGAATTGGCGCAGAGCCTTCATCGTACCGGAGTCGTAGACGTACTTGAGCCCACCAAATTTGTTGCGCTTCACACTGCGAGTTGACTCATCCATATCCAACTTGCTCTGGGGATACCAACTCGTTAGCACCTCTTTCGAGCCGGGCGTGAAGCGGTGGGAGATGAGTTCAAAAGTAAGGTCACAGTCAAAATCTAAAGCTGTACTGATCGAGTCGAACAGGCGACTATAGTGATCCTGCCAGTCCTCAATTGGCATAATTGGCGCAATCACCAGACCAACTGGGTAGCCTCCGCCACCCTGAGCGCAGGGTAGTGCCAACCGTCGCAAAGCCTGAAGTCGGGAAGTCACTGACGCTGTACCGCCCTCAAACCGACCGGAAATGGACGCAGCATTGACACTCATCCGGCAACGGGTATGACCGTTGTGGGGCAAATTTAGCAACTCGTCTACACCGTCAAACTTAGATACCCAGCGCAGATGACCGTCTGGGCGAGTACCGAAATAGCGGATGCACTCTGCCAAACCGCCCGTTAAATGCTCAATCCCCAAAGGGTCAGTGTAGCAGCTAACTTCAAACGTGGTACTCTCACTAGGACGCTCGTAAGCAGCCAAATTATTCAAGATTTGTGGTAGGTTGGCAAAGACACGAATCACAGGCGGTCCCTGTAAGCTACCTGCCAAATAGCAGTATTGACAGTGAGCCGGGCACCCCTCTGCTAAATGGAACTGCCAATCGGCTGAAGGTGGAATCGGGCTGAGTTTAAACTGACTGGGAGGAGCAGTCACAACCGCTAGGGTGCGCTTTGCAATGTCGTATGTCTCTCGCTCATTCTCTCCTCTTAACCCAGTTACTCGATTCCGAGGTAGCTCTTCAACTGGTAGGTTAAGTGATTGTACTCTTGCAAGAATTTGCTGCCCCCACGGCTCTTCTAAAGCAGCAGGCGTAAATAGAACCCGCTCAGGTAGCCATAAACGCGCTTTATGAACAACTGGCTCAGATGGAATAACGGGAGCGGCGATCGCAGTTGACAAGGTAGTTCTCCACAATTGAGCTACTCTTATTATCGACTCTGCTCAGAACATTGAAAGGCTAGACGAAGAACGGGTTTTACGACAGTTCTGGAGGAGATTGCCGAGGGTAGGTCATCTCCTAACATTTTTTGCATATTCCTGTGGTTAAAACCGCAGGATTTCTCGATCGTAGTTATCTGGGATAGGCTCAAGTTCCCACACCAAGCCTTCGCCCTGTTCGAGAAATACTTCGACAAACAGCCGATCTACAGCGGTTGTAGCTATGTCTTCGTTGTTCTCAAAGGGTTGCATATCCTCAGTCAGGAGTCGGAGTTTAAATCCGCTGGGAATGCGATCGCCTGTAGGTGATCGCAACTCGAATCGCCATATCCTATTTTCTGAAGGTCCTTGTGGTATAATTCGTAGCTCGTACTGTTGACCAGCAATGGTCATTCGGCGAGACAGGACATCTGGGTTGTTTGCTGTCTGTTCTGCTCCTCGCGCTCCTACAGGACTGGGTTGAAACTGAACCTTTCCCCAACCCAACTGCTGGGCAACCTCTGAAACCCCACTTTGAAGCCATTGGGGAATTGACCACGGCTCTGCAACTCCTTGTCTTCGATGATGTAAGGATTGTCTCCAGTTTCCATTGTCTAATAGCGCTCCCCACAGCTCAAAAGGCACTGCTAGTCGTGGCATAACAAGCCCTGGGTTACCCAAACGTCGCAACAAGTTTTCTGCTTGGGCTAGTGGCAAAGCTGGTAGAGGTGCTACCTCCCTACGGGTCAGTTCTTCTAGATTGAGTTGACGCATCACCCACAAGACATTAAGGTCCTGAATCAAGTCGTCTTCCCCTAAGTAATAGGTACGATCGCCCAGATCGTAGCTGCCGTTCGCCTTCAGTTGCTGATGGGTCGTATACCCCCAAATCTTGACATAACCATCATCTGGATTGACCTGCACTGCCATGTAATAATCAGCTACCCAACTGGGGATATCTACCCACTCTCGGGGTACACGCAGTTCACTTAAGTCAATCGTCTCGGTAGGAACTAACACCAATCGCTTC
>JAFAVL010000513.1 GCA_019242465.1 Chroococcidiopsidaceae cyanobacterium CP_BM_RX_35
GGGTAGATGCGTCTCAGCGCGAGAGCCAGACACTAAACCGGAGGACAGGTGCTGAGGTTCCCCCAGATTCTCCCCCATCCCTTTTGGATCGCCTATAGGCTGCATTGCATGATCGACCCCATATTCTGGCTTGGACTATCAATTTTGTTAGTCGCGTTCAGCCTCACCGTATTTTTAGTGGCAGCAATGCCCGCCTTTCAGGAAATAGCGCGGGCAGCTCGCAGCATCGAAAAACTGATTGACACTCTAAGACGGGAATTACCACCAACCTTAGAAGCTATTCGCCTGACTGGAATGGAAATCAGTGATTTAACAGATGATGTCAGTGATGGAGTCAAGAGCGCTGGGCAAATTGTTAAACAAGTAGACCAAAGCCTTGATGGTGCTAAAAAACAGGCGCAAAAGGCGCAAGTTACCACCAAAAGCGTTTTTGTTGGTGTCAAAGCGGCTTGGAACAGCTTGACTCGTTCACCGTCTACTCGTCCTAAGAGCGAACGTCTCTCGCCTAGTCAAAGAAGAATGCGATCGTCGCGCTTGCAGCAGGCAGCTTTTGACGAGGATCGCGTTGAGCCGCCAGTGTATCGCGAACGTGACAGTTACCTTGAAGACTCCCGCCAGCCGCGCGACGACAGCCCCCATTTTCAGCCCGAACCCGAAGATTTTGAGCTGGAAGACTAAAGACTGGTAAGAATGAAGATGCTAGACAACGTGCTGAAGACCGATCGTAAGAACCGATATGACGGTGTTTTTACCCTAATCGTCATTAACTTGGCAGTGTTCATTGCTGACCACCTGCTGGGCATCGGTCTAATTAAAAATTTATACCTCAATCAATCTTCACCAGCGTGGTATCAGTTTTTCACTGCCATGTTTTGCCATGCTAGTTGGGCACACATATCAGGAAATCTCTTTTTCCTCTACATTTTTGGCAAGTTAGTGGAGGAAGAAGAGGGCGTCTTCGGAGTGATCAGCTCTTACTTAGTTTGCGGTTTAGGCGCGAACCTGATGAGTTGGCTGTTTCATAGCGGGGCTGGTTATTCGCTTGGAGCTTCAGGCGCCGTTTTTGGCTTATTCATGGTCAGCGTCTTAATTAAGTTGAGCTGGAATTGGCGGAAGATTGTTGAAGTCTTGATTCTCGGACAATTTGTCATCCAGCAAGTCATCTTTGAATTCCAGCAGACGGGCAATCGAGACGGAATAGACCACGTTGCACACTTGGGTGGGGCGTTAGTGGGCGTAGCGCTGATTGTGGCACTGATCCGTTTCAACCAACACAGTACCAAGGTTAGCTAGATTAGATTAAAGTAAATAAATGTAAAGAAGTATCATTTTTCCTCTACTCTTTACAGCTATCACTCTAATCACGTCCAATTTTAAGATTTCTATAGAATCATCCATGCAACGTTTTCTTTTGCGACGACTTCTGGTATCACTAATTTTCCCGCTTTTCCTCGCTAGTGCAATTTGGGCTCTGCTGCCTTCGGCAGCACTAGCCTATAACAATCCTGACTTGCTCCCCAACAGCCAAACCCCAATCATTGACCTAGCTAACTCCCTCACCAGCATTCAAGAAGAACGCCTTGTCCAAGAGCTGGAGCAATTTGAAACCGAAACAGGCTGGAAACTGCGAGTCTTGACCCAGTACGACCGCACACCCGGTTTAGCGGTGAAAGACTTCTGGGGTCTAGATGAAAAAAGCATCCTGCTTGTTGCTGACTCCCGTGGTGGCAATATTCTTAACTTCAATGTTGGCGATGCCGTTTACAAGCTCCTACCCCGGACCTTTTGGGTAGAGTTGCAAACGCGCTTCGGCAATCTTTACTTTGTCCGAGAGCAAGGCGAAGACCAATCCATCTTGCAATCGTTAGCATCAGTGGAAACCTGCCTGCGTCAGGGCGGTTGCAATGTTGTGCCAGGACTGCCACGGGAGCAGTGGATTCTCACGCTTATCAGTTCAGTGGTTGGTGGAATTATTTGTGGATTTGCCGCTCATCCCCGACGTAAAGGACAGATTGTTGCCTGGCAGTGGGCTTTAATTTTCTCACCTCTATGGGGAATCTTATTTTTTGCTTTCGGCATCGGACCAGTAGTTACGCGGACTTCAGAATGGCTGCCTTTGGTGCGTAACTGTGCTGGCTTCCTCATTGGTGTTCTAGTTGCCTACCTATCACCTACATTCAGTCGGTCTTC
This sequence comes from Chroococcidiopsidaceae cyanobacterium CP_BM_RX_35, assembly GCA_019242465.1. The sequence continues at coordinate 2,191 of JAFAVL010000513.1, forward strand.
TGCCTCTGAGTTGTAACCACTCCACTAAGCTACCGCGATTAGTGTGATGTCTGCAGTTCAGTTTTACATAGATCTCAGCTCAGTCCTATCTCCTCATGCTAGATCGAACAGCAATATTTCTGCTCCAACGTCAGTACTAAATTCCAACTTTTCTATCTTACTCACAGCTACCCCATCACCTTCTCTCAGCAAATTGCCGTCTAATGCTGCTCTGCCTCGCGCTACCTGTATCCAAGCATAACGATGTGGCAGCAAGTCATAGGATACTTGGTCACCTGACTCTAGAACAGAAGCATACAGCTCGACATCTTGATGGATTGTCACAGCGCCTTCTCGCCCATCTTTGGCTGCAATCAACCGAAATTTTTCACGTTTCTCTGAGAGGGGAAAGTCCTGTTGTTCGTAACTCGGTGATAATCCTTGATTCTCAGGAATAATCCAGATTTGCAGGAAGTGAACTGGCTCAGTTTGGGAGTGATTAAATTCGCTGTGGGTGATGCCAGTCCCCGCACTCATACGTTGTACCTCGCCTGGATATATCACTGCTCCAGTTCCCAAGCTGTCTTTGTGTTCTAGTGCTCCTTCTAGCACATAGGTAATAATTTCCATATCGCGGTGGCTGTGGGTAGCAAAACCAGCACCAGGAATGACGCGATCATCGTTAATCACCCGGAGAGAGCGAAAACCCATCCGGTTTGGATCTAGAAATCCTCCAAATGAAAACGTGTGGTAACTGTCAAGCCAGCCGAGTTTGGTATGACCACGCGCATGTCTATCATGTATTAGGTTGATGGTATCTTGACTCATATTTTGTACCTCACTTGTTAGAGTAAAATCTATTTTTCATGTCCAAAAAGCTTTTATTTGAGGCTTGTTTAAAGCTTAATATGTATAAAGGGAGTAAGGCAAGTAGGTACTTGAAGGTAATATACTTACTTGAAAGATACTATTATGCAATTTGGGATTAACCTCTATCTAAAGCTAGAGATTTAAGTAATAAGTAATCATGAGCTAAAACTTTGCATTCTAGAGCGGCGATTGAGCTGCATTATTTAATTTGAAAATTTTACAAGGATATTAGAAACTAGGAAATGATATTTCCTTTAGGTAGAAAATAGATACTATGACTTACTACGTTATTTACGATGGCAACTGCAACCTTTGCACCTCCCTGGTACAACTCCTAGAAAATCTGGATCAAGGGCAGAAATTTCGATATGCTCCCATGCAGGATGATCAGACGCTAGAGCGCTGGGGTATTACACCCCAAGATTGCGAATTAGGGATGATTTTGATTGATGCTGAGTCTCCTGAGCATCGCTGGCAAGGTAGTGCAGCAGCTGAGGAAATTGGACGGCTATTACCGTTGGGTGATGTGTTCGTCTCAGCTTACCAGTCGCTACCTGGACTCAAGTGGGTGGGCGATCGCACTTACGAGCAAATTCGCGACAACCGTTATAGTTGGTTTGGTAGGCGTTCTAGCACCTACCAGACAGCTTATAAGGGTTGAAATAAGGTTGTGTTGCCAAAACTGGAGTGGCAGATGATAAGGTGGGAAACTGCATCCGTCTACTCCCATCTCCATGCCCAAATCAAACCTGTTTAAGTGGCGGCTGCAGTCAACCAATGACTCATGGCGAGTAGACGAAACCTACGTCAAGATTAAAGGCAAGGATAGATACTTGTACAACAGTTGTACCGCTGAGTAAAGCTACCTAGCCAACTTACGCACGGACGGTAGTTTGAACCATGGCAGGTGAGGATGTTCGTGATGCTCCCAATGGTAGCCAAAGTGATAGCAAGTGAAAAATGACCACACACGCGGAAAGTAGCTGCTCTTAGCACGATGAATGTTAGTGTAGCCCTCTTTGGGTTGTCGATGTGGTAGGAATGTACCAAAGTAAAACAGTTGTATTGAACTAAGCAACGATGGCAGCGCCCAGAACATAATTAGATTCGTCCCAGGTATATGTAGCCCTAGTCTTAGACTGTGAAATATAATGCTCATCCAAACTAGTAAAACTAAATTCTGTTTCCAATCCAAGTAGCCCAACATGAACTTTACATACCAAGCAACTGGGTTTTTATGCTTGCCATCATGGAAATCTGGATCGTCGGAGCTAGCCACATGTTTGTGGTGCTGCCAGTGGTTTTCTAAGAACTTTTTGTAAGATAACAGGGCATACATAGTAATTGCTAGAGAACCAATGAAATGATTAATATTGCGATGGGAAAGTATTGTTCCATGTGCAGCGTCGTGCGCTACGATGAACAATCCTGTATGCAGAAATGTCCTGCCAAATACAGCTATTAGAACCAAGATAACTGGGAGCTTAGCAACATCGACGTAACTAAGTAGAGCGAAGCTGCTTAACCACATACTAAAAATTATAAAAGTGATGAGAATACCCAAACTGGAATCTAGGAGGGTATTTTTGTCTTTTAGCACTGCCACGAATGAGCCTCCTAGCAACATATCTAGAACTTTTTTTTCTTGTTGTTACCCTCAAGGAAAAGGGCATGTACCCTTTTTTCTTTCCCCACACCCCGTTATCGGTTAACAACTTCTAAACCTGAAGGCATACCAGTCCACTCACTTCTAGACACCTCATCATAAATATGCTCTAAACCAACAGGTTGGCGGGTAATCGAGTCGAGGGGAATGCCATCAAAGTAGTTGATGATTTCCTTAAGTTCTATAGCTTTTGGTAACAAAAAAGCAAGGGTGCCACTATAGCGTCGATGTGACAAGCCCACGGCTTGGGCACGAGCGATCGCCCTGTCCTCCTCATGAGTTCGCACCAGTAAAATCTCTTGGGCAGGAATATACTGGCGCAGTTGAGCAAAACTGCCTTCGACCAACAAAGAGCCCTGCTTGAGAATGCCAATCCGCTCACAGAGCTGCTCGGCTTCGTCTAGCAAATGAGTCGTGAGTAAGACAGTCAAACCCTGGTTTTGTAACTGCCAAAGCAACTGCCAAATGTCAGAGCGAGCTTCCATATCTAACCCAGTTGTCGGTTCATCTAAAATCAACAGTTTGGGATGATGCACCAGAGCGATCGCCAGACTAAGGCGGCGCTGCATTCCGCCACTCAGAGTTTCGACCACACTACTAGAGCGATCTGCCAAACCCACAGCCTCTAGGCAAGCTGGCACTCGCTTGACTCGCTGCTGTTTGGGTAGTCCGTAGAGGCGGGCAAAAAAGTTGAGATTTTCGGCACAGGTGAGGCTGGTGTAGATTAAGTTTTCTTGGGGAGCTAAACCAATCAGTGATTTGGTCGTCTCCGAAATGGGCTGATTGTCGATTGTCACTCGACCGCTATCCGCTTGTAGGAGATGGCACAGGATATTAATCGTCGTTGTTTTACCTGCACCATTAGGACCAAGTAAGCCATAAATCTCGCCAGGAGGGATGTACAGGTTAAGGTTGTGTAACACCCTCCGTTGTTCATACGACTTGCAGAGGTTTTCAATTCGCAGCATAAATGCTAAAGTCTCCTTTCAACTCTAAGCATGTGACGGTAAGACGACCACCCGCCTGCGACCATCAATCCGGCAAACCCAACTAAAAACCAGAAGTGGGGTGCAATCTCTTGCCACTTCTGACTCTGAAGTACCACCCCTGACAGTGACTCGTTCATGTGATAAATCGGATTAAATTTGGCAATTTGCAGCAAGACTTGGGGAAAGAGTTCGATTGGTATAAATGCACCGCCCAGCAGCAGTAAAGGAATGCCGAACGTGGCAATTAAGGCATTCACATCCTCAGTTCGACGAGCTAGCTGGGTGCCAAGCCAAAAACCCAAACCGACATAGGCAAGAATGCTACAAAAAATGATGACACTTCCTAAGCCTAGAGAGCCTTTAAACTCAGCACCAGCTAAAGCGGCAACAGTATAGACTAAGAGCGTTTGACCAATACCGATAGCACCATAAGCTAGAAAGATGCCGAGGAAGTAAGATACCCCGTTCAGAGGAGAAATAAACAACCGCTTGATGGTGCGCTGTTCTCGCTCTGCCACCACAGTTGTGACGCTACCACCTAAACAGCTAAAGAATAGAGCCGCTCCTACCAAACTAGGAGGTGCAGACTGTGCAAATGCTGTAGCCAGCGAGAGCTGAGTATGCCCTGGCAAAATCAGACCATTGATCACCAAGATCGAAACTGGAAACACCGCCCAACAAACGAGACTACGTTTTCGTCGCCATAGTTCGATCAAGATACGTTGAGCGATCTCCACAGTTGCGAACCAGTCCTTCATGAATCGTAGTCCCTTCTTTTTTCTGCCATATGCCATCTTGAAAGCGCCTTGTATGAAATAATGTGATGCTGTGATCGCTTTATCTACCAATTTATAGGTAGATAAGGAAGCTAAAAAAAATTTATGGTGGCTGTAAGCCGTCTAACAAAACTGAAACCATATCCTCCGCCATCTCCTGCTTTGGTGGGGCTTCCGGTATGGTGCTGGCATAGTTAATTCCATCTATAAGCGACACCACAAAACCAGTTAGGGTTTCCGGCTTCACATCTCTAATTTGGCCCTGCTCTCGTGCTCGGATAAATGTTTGATGAATTGGCTCTAGAATGCACTGGTCAAAGATGAAAAACAACTGCTGTCTATATTCCTCACTCAAAGTCGGTATTTCGACGTGCAGCATGCTGAAGAAGTTGGTGGGGGGTTGTGAAAGGAACCAATGGGCTACAGCTTGTAACTGTGTTCTCAAATTCAATCCAGCCCCATCAATTGCCTGCCGTAATCCCTTGCGGTGACGTTCAAGAACTTGTTCAGTCACTGCCACAAACAACTGCTCCTTGCTGGGAAAGTGATAGTATAGTGATGCCTGACGAATACCCACAGCTTCAGCAATATCTCGCATCTTCACAGCTTTGTAACCTCGTTGACGAAACAGAGTTTCAGCTGCAATGAAAACGCGATCGCGGGCATCCAATGGAGTTGGCTCAAGCACTTCAAACCTATTTAACGATGAGCAGCTTACCTAATGCTTGGTAGCCTACCTACTACTCAGTAGTTTGAAATATTTTCACTGCCTTGTCAAGAAACTTATCCAAAGCTTTTTGAAGATCATGTACCTTGAGTTACAACCGTCCACTCCAGAGTTAGCATTAGCTATGAGCTGATGGCGAGACGAGCCATCAGCTGTATTGCCAGCATTTCTTGCAGTGGTAAGGGCTAGATTCAGTCATTGCGGCAGGGGAAAATTCTAAAGATGCCCAAAATACATGGTAAGTCTTGGTTAGACAATGAAGTGATCGCTGCCTGGGTTTTTCTCGTGCCAGCGTTGTTCTTGCTGGGAATATTTGTCCTCTGGCCGATCGCTTACCTGTTTTATCTCAGCTTCACTGCTGGTAGTTTCACCCTAACAGGTACCCACTGGATTGGCTTAATTAACTACAAACGCTTACTACTCACTGCCGATTTTTGGCAAGTTCTTGGTAACACCACCTACTTCACGATTGCTACTGTTATTCCTAGTTTGGTCATCCCCTTAGGACTAGCAGTGCTGTTGAACCGTACCTTTGCCTTGCAGGGACTGCTGCGGAGTGCCTATTTCCTACCATCCATTACTTCTTTAGTAGCGGCTGGTTTAGGCTTTCGTTGGCTATTTCAAACAGATGGACCACTCAATGTGCTACTCAGTTCATTGGGGATTCAACCGATTTTCTGGCTAGGAAGTGTCACTTGGGCGATGCCAGTGCTGATTTTGTTAAGCATCTGGAAACAGCTAGGTTTCAATATGGTGGTTTTCTTGGCAGGGCTGCAAGCGATTCCTCCTAGTCGTTATGAGGCAGCTGAGTTAGACGGTGCTAACAGTTGGCAGCAATTTTGGCACATTACTCT
>JAFAVL010000571.1 GCA_019242465.1 Chroococcidiopsidaceae cyanobacterium CP_BM_RX_35
TAACTTGCTTAAGTTTGGTCAAATATTGCTAACTTTCTTCAATGACCATCAAAAGTCTGTCTCCTTAATTATTTCGACATTAGGTAGCGCAAGGAGATCGCAAGCAAAAACGCCCCGAATGCCCGGTTGACGACGACAGCTGGCAGCGCCAGGGTAAACTTAGCACCAAAGAAGGAGCCGACGAACAGACCTGCCACTAGCAGCAAAGCGGCTATGACGTTCACCTGACCGTTGCGGTAATATTCCAGCACCCCAAACAGACCGAAGGGTAACAGCAGAGCCGCCAAGGAGGTGCCTGTCGCCATCTTTGTACTAAAGCCGACCAAGAACATCATCGCCGGAACCATAATCGCCCCGCCGCCGATGCCGAACATACCTGCCATGATGCCTGCGACCAAACCGAGGACCAGCAGTGAGACCATCTGAAAAACACTCATCGCCCCTCCACAAACAATTAGACTAGTGTGAGATCATTTTGCAGCCAAATTTCTAGAGTTTAGCAGTATAGATATTCACTAATGTTAAATTCTCCAGAGGTGTTGACAAACAAAAATCGATAACTTAAAAAGAAACTTAAGCAATTTTGTTGAGACCAAGCTGGCGATTAATGACTAGACATTAGTGTTATCAAGCTAATTTTAAAATGCTGATAGTTTGAAGCTAGTTGAAAAAATTCAGCACCATTCTCTTTAACTTAAGTGAGTTAGAGCGTGGATAGTGTCGAGATATTTTAGTAGATACAAGGCGCTCTGGTACTGATGTGGATAGAATTCTCATGCATAATTATTAAATTTATTACACATTACATCGATCTTTTCTTGTCAAATCTGCACTGGAGACATAAACTTGCTCTAAGTCTAAATGCCGTAAGTCCGCTCGCCACATTGTTGAATGTGAACAATCTATGCAGCAGCAAGCTGTCCCCAACTGGGCTAACAGAGCGTGCACGTTTCCCCCGGCGTATCCTGGTTCTTGGGGAGCTAACTCTTGTAGCAGAGTTCGGATTTGAGTCAGCCGCTCTTCGAGCCTTTCTTTGCCGCCAAAGATAGAAAGCAGCCCTTCAATAATTGGCTGGAGGATGAGGCGAACCTGGGCTTCCCTCACCTGGTCTAGCGCTTGTGCCTTCATCAGCGCATGGCTCTGGAACAGGAAAAGCTGCTGGGTCTTGATCTCTTGACACACCTGTTTGACTAATCGTTCTGTTACGTACTCCATCATCACTGGTTGCAGCGTTAACTCGGAGTCCTTTTGCTCAATCAAACACCGCTGTCGCAACAAATTTAACCCTTCCAATAACTCTCCCGGAGGCACTGCTGGCAACAACTCCGCACGCAATTGGGCAAACGTTACCCCTTCCTGGTTAATGGCTAACCAGTACATTATCCGCTGTTCTAGCCCAGACAACCGCTCGAACTGCTGCTCGAACAGATCTCGAATATCATCAAATAGGAGTCGTCCTTGCTGGAGATAACCAATGAACTCGGCTATATCTCCCTGGAAATAATCTCTAATTGCCGCCGCTACGATTTTCAGTGCTAAGGGATTGCCTGCATAGTGTTCAACGAGTACTTGCCAGTCCGCCTCAGAACCGAAAAGAGGTCCTTGCTCCTGACATAAAGCTTGGGAAGCGACAAGTTCTAACCCTCCCAAGGACAAGCTGCAGATGTGCGGGTTGACTCGTTCTAACTGTCGCAGCTGTGGGAAAGGTTCGCAAGCCGTCAGCACTAAGCAGCTTTGATGAGGAGTTTGAGCCACTTGTGCCCATAACTGTTCGTAATCCTCACACCCTTCACGGTAGCCGTTAGTGCAAGAGTTTTCCACGAGCAGCGAATTGGCGTTATCTAACACGATTAAACAGCGACGGTCACGCAGATACTTGAGTAGGTGTGAGATACCTTGGTTCCCATGGTTGGGGAGCATCACTGCCTGCTGGTTGGAGAGGAATTGTACCAGGTCAGTCAGTAGCTCCGCTAGCGGTGGAGGATTCCGCAGTGATTTCCAAATGACGAACTCAAACTCCGGCGCAAGTTGTTGTGCCGACTTCACTGACAGGGTAGTTTTGCCGATGCCACCCTGACCTAAGAGCGTTACTAGGCGGCAGCGCTGCTTGATGACCCATTCTGCTAGGGTATTAAGCTCACAACTACGACCATAAAAGCTGGTGACCTCTACCGCTTCTTGCCAGTCTTGCTGTTGGTGATTGTTGGTGGGAACTGCTAATGTGCTTTGCGTATAGTCCTCCGCCTCTAGTTGTAACTCCAATGCATTGAATAACTGCTGGATGCTGCGTTTGTCAACTCGTTCGCTGCTATTGACAATTTTGGCAATCGTAGCGGGAGCTAGCAGAGTGCGTTCGCTCAAGACTTCAAACGTCTGCCGAAAGCCGAACTGCTCCTGGGTGACACGAGCGTTATGTAGTTTTTGCCACCCGGTGGAAGTGAGAATAACTCCGCGTTGGCGTCTACTTGTGGGAATCATGATAGATAAGAAAACTGTGTTGTAAAAACAGAGGTAGATGGTGGGGTGACCTTATTCTATAGAGTGCATCGATTTTCTTCATCGACTGTTCTCTAGGTCAATTGCCTGGTCGATTGTATGTGTACAAAGCGACCTAAAAGAGGGGTCGGCTAGTATAACTTTCGACGGGGATCAATGTAGCGAACTTGCGCTTCAGTGCAATGATCCAGAGGCAGCTCTCAGGCGTGCAACCAGCTGATTAAACGCCATACCGTCGTTAGTACCTTCACGACGTGTTGCTTGACCCGACCATAACAGGCGATTATCTTTGGTGCTGCGAATCGAAATTTCACCCCAAAAGCCATAGCCAGTAGAGCGAG
>JAFAVL010000589.1 GCA_019242465.1 Chroococcidiopsidaceae cyanobacterium CP_BM_RX_35
ATCAGCAATTCCGCTATGGCGATTTTGGTTTTTCTACTGCTGATGTTTCAGGGAGGGTTACCCCTAAACCCCACAGGTTTAGGAATGCCACCTTGGGATACAGCATTGCACACAACTATCTCATTCTTAGTTGCTGCCGACCTGCAACACTACTCAGGCGAGTCAACTATGTCTTACTTCAGCCAGATAGCAGCGTTGGGCTTTATGATGTTCGTGGCTCCTGCAACTGGAGCAGCCGTAGGAATTGCCTTCATTCGCGGCTTGACCGGCAGACCGCTAGGAAATTTCTACGTTGATTTAATTCATACAATTACACGAGTCTTGCTGCCAATTGCAATTGCAGGCGCGGTATTGTTACTGATTGCAGGTGTGCCGGAAACGTTAGCTGGTCCTGAGACGGTGACAACTCTAGAAGGAGCAACTCAAGCCATAGCTCGTGGTCCGGTAGCACATTTTGAGAGCATCAAAATGCTGGGGGAGAACGGCGGCGGTTTTTTTGGTGCCAGCTCTGCCCACCCCTATGAAAATCCCAATGGTGCTACTGAACTGATAGAAGTTCTATCTCAGCTACTCCTTCCTGCTGCTTTTAGCTACACATATGGAGTATTTATTGGCAACACTAGGCAGACATGGCTACTGTTTTGGATGGTGCTTGCCATCTTTGTCGTGATGATTGGAATTACTGCTGTCGGTGAGTATTCGGGCAATCCGCTAGTCAATTCCCTCATAGGAGAGCAATCCAACTTAGAAGGTCAAGAAATCAGACTGGGTTGGGCGCAAACGGCTTTATTTACCATTACCACTACTTCCACCATGACTGGCTCATCCAATGCAGCCTTCGATTCCCTGATGCCAACGGGTGATTTTTGCGCCCTTCTCGGCATGTTTCTTCAAGTCATTTGGGGGTCAGTGGGAACTGGAACAGCTCACTTATTCGTCTATCTATTTTTGGCAGTGTTTTTAACTGGCTTGATGGTTGGGCGAACTCCAGAATATCTCGGACGCAAGATTAACAAATTTGAAATTACACTGTTGGGTGTGATTGTACTTATCCATCCCATCTTGATTTTGATTCCCTCCAGTATCACTTTGGGCTTTCCCGATGCCTTGGCAGGTATTAGCAATCCGGGCTTTCACGGGCTGACTCAAGTGGTTTATGAGTATGCTTCAGCAGCCGCTGGCAATGGTTCCGATATGGCAGGCTTAGGAAATAGTCAACCTGCACCCACTGCCCTCTGGTATGACCTGACTACGGCTGTTATCCTTTGGATAGGAAGGTTTATCCCGATTATTGCCCTGCTCCTTTTAGCTGATAGTTTGTCCCATCAACAAACTACACCTGTAACCAGGTCAACATTGCAAACTGACACTGTTCTGTTTACGAGCATAACAGCCGCAACCATTTTGATTTTAGGGGTATTGACGTTTCTTCCGGTTCTGGTTTTGGGACCTGTAGGCGAAGCTTTTCAACTGGCAACTGGACGGTAAGAAGTGAATTCAGTGCTATTAAACGGTTGTACTGCATTTCACAATTCAACAACAAAAAATTGAGCCCGAAACCCCTTGCCATAGTTAGTCGAAATAAGCTATATCTTAATATGGTGAATTTAGTTTTCCAGTGCGGTGGAGTCTGTCAGGGCCTTCGGGTCTTACTGGAGCGTCTCAAGGAGAGCTACCGATGAATGATACGCTTCCCACTAACACTCCCGATTCTCGCACCGAAGTAATTTTAAGCTGAGTCGATTCCTGAATCTTCCTTTGTCTCCAGTTAACTCAGCCGAACGCGAACTGCCCCAGGTCTTACTCCTGAGAGCTAGGCACTGATCTTTGTCCGATTGCAGGCTAACTCTTTAATGATGCCTTGCCATAGCTTGTTTAGAAAGCTAGGAAGCTTATGGTGGACGGGTAGCATTAGCAGCCTTTACTGAGTGCTTGTCCCAAGAGAGTTGCAGCTTGGGGATTCAGAGTTCGTCTGAACTGTTGCATCTTCTCCGCCCTCATCCAGCTATCTCAGCTTTTCCTCTTGTTCGCAATGCGCTGTCTCAGGTGCTTCAAAGGCAATTGCTCAGTGCACTGATAGTGTCTAATCGCTTTTGACCAGCATTATAAGCGCTGAGCACTTAAGCCTGAGATGACTCAGATTTTAAGTTTGAAGCAGAAAGTAACTTTTTGTGCTTCCAAGAGATTGGAAGCACACTCAATCCTCATGTTGATGAGGTTGGACAGATGAACAATAAACTTTCCCTCGAGTGTAAACATTGTCATTTCTACCACGGGGCCAATCAAATCGTATGTGCTCTTCATCCTTACGGACCAAACAGCAAAACATGTAGCGACTATGCTCCAAAAACCAATATACCAAGCCAGAGCCAAACTTATAGAGTTACGCGTAAAGATCAGAGGGATATCCACAAGTTCTATGACTGGAAAGTTTGGCGTGAACTTCTAACCTTGTGGATGCTAGTAGGGATTTTTGGCAGTGGCTGTGTGTTGGGATGGCTCACTATACATCCGACGATGCCAACGAAGACGAGTACTAATACTCGATGGGTTGTTAGGTAGGTCTCGATTAGCAACTGTTTGAGTGGATGCAAGCAGCGCCCAATCATTGATTCATACTTAGGAGCAAATAGAATGACCCAAGTGGTTATAGATAAAAATGAAAGTCTGGAATCAGCTCTACGCCGATTTAAGCGTCAAGTTTCCAAAGCTGGGATTCTTGCCGATGTTAAGCGTCGGCGTCAGTTTGAGACGCCGATTGAAAAACGTAGGCGCAAAGCAGTCGCTAAAAGGTATGAGTAGGGTTTCCGTTCTTGAAGACTAGCTCCAGTAAGCTAAACCTTCTCAAAAATTTCTAAACTTCCTCAAAATCTTAGCTATTAATTGGTTATGAAGATGTATTAGCTTGTCCTTCAACTTCTTATAGACTCCCTGAGTACAGCAGATTTAGTCTGATCTATTTGTTGGCAACACAGCTTCAGGGTGTCTCTTTCCTCATTGATCTGTTACACAATCAAATTAAAAATAGTATCTGACTGTGGTAATGACTGCTACACTCTTAGACTGCAAAGCCTTCTTTAGAAAACTGCTGCTGCTAGTGCAGCCTAATTGCTAGCCAAAGGTTGGTCAAACCCAGTATGGGGTTTGGCTAGTTCAACATAGCAAGGCGAACGGTTGCCTAGCCAATTTCCTTTCCAGGAAGCTTTCTGTCCTCAATTAGTTTTTACAACACAACTCTACTCGTTACTCATTATAGGTAAAAAACTAATCTAGAAAATTACCCTTGAAAGTTAAGCGCCACAGCTTCTCTAAAGCCTCAATCCGCCGATGTCGGCTCATAATACGATACTTCTTGTATAAAGTAATTCCCACGAGAATACTAGGATAGGCAAGGATGAGAAGTAATGTAGTACCACTACCAACAAAGTCAGCTTGAGGTATTGAATTATGCTGGTTATGGTTGAGGTCTTGGTGTGTTTTCAAGTGTGAGTTAGCCGACATTTTACACCTCCAGAAACATTGGATTAGTTAGTTCATCAGCAAATGAAAGGTATAGGACAACAATTCATATTATCCTAAGTAATTCTCCTCATCTATTTCACAGTTTTCCGTAAAGCCTTCATTTTTTAAAGTAGGGAAATACCTATGTTCTTGTTGCTGGTCTTTAGCATAGAAAATGCGAATTTGGTGGGGAATAAAGATGTTAGTTTGTAGGCATGCTTGTGTGAGTGCAATGATTACGCGAGTTTGAATTTGACGTGTTTGATCAGATTGTGTCAATATCCAGAAACTTATCCTCAAATTGATTAAACACTCGTCAAAACTTACCACATCTATTTCTGGTACTGGGTCGGCTAAAACTCCCTCTACTGTGGCTACGGTTGTGAGTAAAATTTGAATTGCATTGGATAGATCTGTGTTGTAGCCAACGCCTAGAGCCAAATCAGTCCGGCCATGAGACTTGACCGTGGCTGAGTGGACTAGACTAGTAAACACAATTGCATTAGGTATGATTACTCGATTTCCCTGATCGGTTCGGAGTTGGATAGCGAAAATGCTAATTTTTTCGATCTTCCCTTCAAAGCTATCAACAATTACTTGCTCTCCCACACCAAACTGCTTGTTCAGTAACAGCAGTACTCCTGCTAAAAAATTCTTAAAGATATTGCGAAAAATAAAGGCAAGGGCGATTGAACTCAAACCTAACAGCCTAAAAATGTTTAAGAACCGCCCACTTGGAAAAGCAATGACACTTACCGATAAGATTCCTCCCATCCAAACTGCCACATAACTCATCTGTACTAGCAGCAATTGCAGGGATTGGTTCTTGGTCATCCACTTAACAGCAACAGTAATCATTGTTCGGATTACGTTAGCTGCTTTGAGGGTAAAGTACAAGATTGCCAATACCGCAATGATCTTTGACAGTGCCTCAATACTATGACCGATTAGATGTGAAAAGCTGGATTGAGTTTCTTGGAGAAAAGCATTCATAGAGTGACATCTAAACTAATGTCCACTTTTGGTCTGTTATAGCTCAGGGCAACTTTAGTGTCTTGAAAACTGACCTCGAAGATGGTTGACACCAATTCTGTTGCCGACGTAAAATTTACCAAATTTGGACTACACTGTTTGATTATTTTGAGCAGCCACGGTTGAAGTTACCTGAGACGCTGTATTGCCAACAGGAGTAGAGGATGGGATAGCTGGGCGAGGGCAAAGAAAGGGTGCCACGCTCCAAACTGACTCTGAACGCTGATAAAGATTATGTAGGCGATGCCAGGACTGAGTTTGAGGGTCAAATACAGTTGCAGAAACTACATGTAGAGTTAGCAGTGATGAGTCAGGATGCTCTCGGGGCGAGTAATCAGGGCACTTAAAAGCTTGTTTGGTTAGGACAGTAGAAGGGTGGACTGCACATTTGAGTTGAGGGTTGTTTGCGAAGAATTGACAGTTTCTACAGGGACCTTGCTTGCAGTGGTTGGTGTTTACTAATCGCTTTTCATTCGCCAATCGACTCGGAGGCTGCCTCCGAGTCGCAAGTGGCGGCTCCGCTCGTGTCACCAGGTAGATAGATGCAATAGCTGACACGAGAATAACTTTGATAAGAATGAAGCAAATAGGAATCAAGAATATTAAGCCATCGGGCATAGTTCCAAACGGCAGATTGGTCCGAATGGATGAACCCCTAACCTGTTGTACTTCATTCAAGCTTGGATGATTAAAACTTTGCCCTGCTGCCATATAGAGGTGGAAAAACTCTAAAGCATCCATATCATTTACCTCTAGTCAACAACAGATCTAAAACACCTCCAGCTAGATACTGACCATGGTTTTTGCGTGTTTTGGGGCATGGAGCTACAGGGCTAGTAGCAAGTAGATAATCCATCGGTAGATCTCAGTCTATTTGACTTAAGGGAGTTCTAGGTAAAGATCAACATAGATAAGGATATAACGAGCAATCTCAGCCTCAAGACGCTTTTTCGATAAATAAATTGGTGTACTTCCTGCTTAATGCTTTTCTTGTTTCACAATTGAAAATGTAATATCGTTCACAGAATATGTCATGAATAGTTATTCAGATAATTCAAACTTAAAGTAAATTATACTAGATTTACAGCTATTAGCAAGGTCTAATTTAATGTTTAGAAAGAATATATCTAACGTAGTAGTTAAAAGATATAGTAATGTTTAGTTAGACAATAAACAACTACATCTAAAATTGTAAATTAAAGACGAGTAGTAACTTGAATTTGGTTGATGTATATTAATAGTAATCCTTCGCTATTGCTTGGCTTACTTGATCAGCGATTTCTTACTTTTAAGACCAGGTATGCATCCTAATAACAGTAGCTCTAGAAAGCTGGTGACGATGACCATCAAGCAGTGTAATATGCTTTCAGTAAGTCTAGATTGTATTTTTGCAACGGGTGGACTTACTCTCGCAAATACATCGCTTTGTCATTCATGCCCGCCAGAAGTTGTGCAACAAGTGGCTGAATACTTCAGCCTTTTAGGTGAACCGACGCGTCTACAGCTACTGAACCAGCTATCGGGCGGAGAGAAATGCGTGCAAGAGTTGATGCAAGGAATGCAAACAAGCCAAGCAAACGTATCAAAGCACCTGAAGGTGATGTGGCAGGCAGGAATATTAAGTCGTCGTAGTGAGCGAAAAGTTTTTCGAATCCGGGTTCCCCGGCGTAGGAAACTTTTCAAGACAAGGGAATAGCGCTTACTACCGGATTGAGGATGAAATGATTTTCGAACTTTGTCATTTAGTTTGTGATCGCCTCGCTACCTGAATCGAACAGCAAGCCCATCACTTTCGGGTCTTCAATCTTTGAGGATGGAAAGCTGTACATTACAACAGCATCAATAGTCTTAAACTGGTAAGCGATTGATGTTACTTTTGGAGCCAAGCATCACCATAGTTGAGCCTTTATAAAGCTTCATGCTGTGGTCAGGATTGACCATGAATTTGCCATCTTGTTTGACTGCAAGCAGATTTAAACCATAGCGAGTATAAAGTTGGAGTTGGGCAATTTTTTTGCCATGAAATTCCTCTGGAACATCCTGCTCGATGATACTGTGATCGGGACCTAGCTGAAAGTGGTCTACAATCATTGAAGCTTGTGTCAATGATCTCGCTAAATTACAACCAGCATCGTATTCTGGATAGACAACCTCATCAGCTCCCACTCGCTTCAGGAGTTTTACGTGAATTTCTGAAGAGGCTCTAGCAACTACATGTGGTACACCTGCTTCCTTCAAATTAAGAGTTGTAATAATACTTTCTTGTATGTAGTTGCCAATAGCTACAATTACTGTATCAAATTCAAAAATACCAGCTTCTTTAAGGGCAAAAGGTTCGGTAGCATCTAGTTGTAAAGCATGGGCAGCAACCTGCTCTGTTAAGATCTGGGAAACTCGTTTTTCATCGATATCCGTAGCTAGCACTTCGTATCCTAAATTGTGCAGTGTCAGGCAGATTGCTCGACCAAAATCTCCTAATCCGATGACAGCAAACTGGTGATCATTTCTAGGACGACTACGAAAAAAATTTAAAGATGACAGGTTCACGTTTTTTCCCGTTTAACAACTACCCCACTAGCAAGTTCTCTTCTGGATAGCGCACTATGCTGGGACGGGGATCTCCTAATAACGCAGACATTAAGAGTAAAACTCCTACCCGTCCTATATACATTGTTGCAACTAATATTAGCTTAGCAGGTGCTGAGAGACTAGCCGTAATCCCAG
>JAFAVL010000002.1 GCA_019242465.1 Chroococcidiopsidaceae cyanobacterium CP_BM_RX_35
TTACAAGATTTCAAACTGTCTGCCGCTTCAGGTACATACTTTGCCCCATTTTAACTACCTTAATTATAAAAAAGCTGCAAACTACCAATGCGACTAAACAAGATACATCAAAAAGTTATTAGTATTCTTGAGCCTTTACCCGTAGCAAACAATTATTTGCCTTCAGTAAATATAATTGAGCGAAGTCAAATTAGGGTAGGCGAAACTGTTACAGGAATTTTGCGATCGCTTCGTCAAGGGGAACCAATGAATTGGGACCCGTGGATTTTGAAGGATGGAGATATTTACCGTCTCTTTTATTTGAGAGGTTTAGAAGGACAAACTCCCTGGTGGATAGTTAGTAAAATGTGCGGTGCTATTTCCACCGATCTAACACACTGGCAAGATTTAGGCACTATTCTTGAACCCGAACCAGCTAATTGCTGGGAGTCAGGAAGAATCTTTGCGGGTTTTACCTATAAAGAAGATGGCATTTACTACCTATTTTATTCAGCAGCAGGCAACGAAGGAATACATCTAAATAATGAAGCAATTGGTTTAGCAACGTCCTCTGATGGTTTACATTTTTCACGTTATTCTAACAACTATTTATTGAAGCCAGACGATGACGATCCCTGGTATGGGCTGTGGAACGGAACAGGGCATTTTCATTGGCGCGATCCTTATATTTTAAAAGATGATAAAACTGGTAGTTATTATATGTTTATTTGTGCCAGTGCTAGAGTACCTGGAGACTTTCAGGGATGTATTGGTCTGGCAGTAGCCGATAGCATCTCTGGTCCTTATAAGTTGCTGCCGCCAGCTGTAAGAGTACCTGTTGATGCAGCAGAGGCATGGCCCTACTACCACATGGAACGACCTCAAGTTATTTATAAAAATGACAAATACCATCTCTTTTTTTCTTGTTTTAAGCAGTTTTTTAATCCTAGCTGGCTACAGAAGGTAAAACACAAAAGAATCACAAACTCATCTCTTTATTGGTATATTGCTGATAGTATTACTGGACCATATAAACCCGTCAACGATGAGGATTGTGTCGTTATAGGAAGCGAAAAAACAGGAATGTATGGAATTAACTTTTTACAAGTATCAATTGCTCCAGAAGAATACATTGCTTACGGCTGGTATCACAAATTACACGCTTTGGAAGTTTCTCCTACCTTTAGAGTGATTTGGAATAACACTGATTCTGTTGTAGAGCAGACAAAACAAAATTGCTATCTAAACTCTCTGAAAATTTCAGCAGCGAGTACTGAGTGGCGAACAGGAATAATTCCTTCTAAAAGAGAAACTAATTGGTCAATGTAAGAAAGTGTCAGTGGGTACTCTAATGGTGACAAATTTAGGAAAAGCAGCGAGCGGCTCAAATCTATGAAGCGATCGCCTTCATGGGCATAAAAAAATCATCCTTTTTAGGGAGTGTCACCGCTTGACTTTCATTAGATAAAGAAGAGCAGTTGTGACCCAAGATTAGGATGGCAGAAGTGACCACCCTCAATACTTCTGAGGAAGAGGTTTTTATCTTTCCTGTCTCCTTTGCCCAGCAGCGGCTATGGTTCCTGGAGCAATTAGTGCCAGGCAATCCCTTTTATAACGTGCCCACCGCAGTCCGCCTCAGTGGTCCTCTAAACCTCAGTGCCCTAGAGCAGACATTCAACGAAATCGTCCGTCGTCACGAAGCCCTACGTACAACTTTCCGCATGGTAGAGGGGCAACTCGTTCAAATCCTCGCGCCGGAGTTAAACATTCCCCTACCCATTGTGGACCTGCAACACTTACCCGCCACCATACAGGAACAGGAAGCCCAAAGGTTAACTGCCCAAGCAGCGCAACAACCTTTCGATCTCGCTTTGGGTCCATTGCTGCGAGTGCAACTGCTACAGCTAGGCGAAACTGAGTATGTGCTATTGCTGACAATGCACCATATCGTCTCAGATGGTTGGTCAATTGGAGTGCTGATTCGAGAACTAGGAGTCCTCTACGCTGCCTTAACAAATCACCAGCCTTCACCCTTAGCAGCATTGCCCATCCAGTATGCCGACTTTGCCCAATGGCAGCGCCAGTGGCTACAAGGAGAAGTGCTAGCAACTCAACTAGCCTACTGGCAGCAGCAGTTGGACAACCTGCCAGTGCTAGAGCTACCGACTGACCGACCTCGACCAGCAGTACAGAGCTACCGGGGAGCAACACAGTATTTAGAACTATCACTCGACCTGACTCAGGCTTTAGAGTCTTTAAGTGAAGCCGAGGGGGTAACGCTATTCATGACTCTGCTAGCGGCGTTTCAAACCCTGCTGTACCGTTATACCGGACAAACAGATATTGCGGTAGGTTCGCCAATTGCCAACCGCAACCGCAGCGAGATTGAGGGATTGATTGGGTTTTTCGTCAACAGCTTAGTGATGCGCACAGACTTAGCGGGCAACCCATCGTTTCGAGAGCTACTCAGCCGGGCGCGAGAGGTGGTACTGGGAGCATATGCACACCAAGACTTACCCTTTGAAAAACTGGTGGAGGAACTGCAACCGGAGCGTCACTTGAGCCACATGCCACTGTTTCAAGTGATGTTTGCACTCCAATCTGCCCCAACTCCAGCTTTAGACTTTGTAGGCTTAAATTTGGAATTTTCAGAGATAGAGAACAAAACAGCGAAGTTTGACCTGACCTTATCGGTAGAAAATACTGAGCAAGGGCTGAAGGGATCGTGGGAATACAATACTGACTTGTTTGATAGCGCTACCATCACTCGGATGCTGTCACATTTTCAGACTCTGCTAGAAGGTATTGTGGCAAATCCAGAGCAGCAAATTACAGCCTTACCTTTATTGACAAAAGCCGAAAAGCAACAGCTATTAATCACTTGGAACAATACTCAAGTAGATTACCCTCAAGACCAATGCATCCATCAGCGATTTGAAACTCAGGTAGAGCAAACCCCTCATACCATCGCGATCGCTTCGGCAACCGAGCGATTGACCTACCAAGAGCTGAATCATCGTGCCAATCAGCTAGCACACTGTTTGCAAAAACTAGGTGTAGGTCCAGAGGTTTTAGTCTGTCTCTGCATGGAGCGTTCTGTGGAGATGATAGTGGCACTGCTAGGCATTCTCAAAGCGGGTGGAGCCTATCTGCCCTTAGATCCTACCTATCCTCAAGAACGCCTAAACTTCATCTTAGAGGATGCTCAGGTGCCAATTTTGTTGACTCAGCAGCGATGCTTTGGGCATTTAAAGCAGTGGAGAACACAGGAGGTCATTTACCTGGACAAAGACCGTGAGATGCTTGCCCAGCAGAGTCAAGAAAATCCTATTAGCAACGTCACAGCTAGCAACCTCGCCTATGCGATCTACACCTCTGGTTCCACAGGTCAACCGAAAGGGGTGCAGGTACAACACAGTAGCTTGCTTAATCTTGTCTTCTGGCACCAAAAAGCGTTTGAGGTGTCACCCACAACCAGAGCCACTCAGATTGCTGCTCCTGCCTTTGATGCTTGTGGCTGGGAAATCTGG
>JAFAVL010000089.1 GCA_019242465.1 Chroococcidiopsidaceae cyanobacterium CP_BM_RX_35
GTACTGTTAGGGGACAGAGAATTTTGCGGGGTGAAGCTAGCAAACTGGTTGGCAGAGCAGGGATTGTACTTTTATGTGCGTTTAAAACAGAACGAATATATTGAGTGTGAAGAAGGAATTTGGTTTCAATTAAAAGCATTAGGATTATATCTAACGGGGCGACGAAAAAGGCTATAACGTAGCTAGGACAAGCTCTATAGCCCTTAGTCCTTTTTGATAATACTTGGACTTGTTGCGATTGAATCGCATTAATTGCCCGACTGTATCGGCACACTCATCCATAAAATTGACCCAGGTCTGACCATATAGACCAATATAAAAACTGCTGTGTCTTCGTTCGGTTCGTCGTGCTTCTTTCACCCGACCAACATATTTTTGGAGTCCCATTCCCTGCACCTTTTTGCCCTGCATCGTGGCAGCTGTGTAAGCAATAGCAATTAACAAAACTAGCACAATCAGTCGGTCATCTTTCACTCCTGTTCCTTCTAAATTATATCCACCTTTCTTGAAATCTCGAAACATCTCTTCAATCCCAAACCTCTTTTTGTAGGCAAGAACAGCTGACTCCAAGTCAGTAAGATTAGTGAGAATAAACCACCCTTCATCTGGAGCCCATCCCCAATACTTCCGTTTCCACTTGCCACCAATATTAAACTTGGCAAATCCCTTCTGCTTTTTCACCCTCACTCCATTCAGATAAAACATCATTCCAGGAAATAAACCTAAATTGCTTAGCTGCAGCCAAATCTCATCTTCAAGAAGCACAAATTTATTGTGTTTTAGACGTAAGCAAAAGTATACTTGCTGCTCTCTGAGCCAGTTACCCAGTTTGACTGAACAAAATTCTCTATCCCCCAGTACCACAATTCTATGTTGCTTAAATAGCAGTAAAATTCGGCTGATAACTACAGTTTGTTTCTCGAAGTTACTGTTCCCCTGCTTGGGTAATAGTTCCCAATATATGGGAAAAGCTCTTTTGTCCCAAATCAAGCTAATCATTAGCAGATTAATACATCCCCACTTGGTACGGTCAATCGCTAGGTAAAGAACTTGGTGAGATGTCAACTCAGTCTCGAACCAGCTTATGATGATGGGAAACCAAATTTTCTCAAGTGTCAGTTGTGGTAAAGACAGAAATCTCTGAATTTTTTTCCGCCGACTGTCAAATGTAATCGGAAATGGCAAGGCTGTTGCTAACGTTTCGAGTTTCGCCTGTTTAATTGATTGCAGCAGGCTAACCAGTAAGGTTAATAGTAGATATTCAGAGCGACTCAGTTGACTTTGTAGATGGGTTTGGTATGATTGAGGCAACATTTGTATTCAGTAGGTCTTGTTGAGACAAACAGACCTATCTTTTTTTAGCAGAAGCTGCTTCAGACTTGACTCCCAATGAATTTCTGGCTACTTCGTCACCCCGGCAGCTCAATCTGTAAATTTTGGTGATGTTGTCTCTGACTTTTCCCGCTAAGTCTGAGCGAGATGCCAACCTTCACAAAGGTCTGGCAATTTCAACAAACCACGCCAAAGCACCTGGATACCAATCGGAGTCTTAGCTCGACTTTATTCAATTCCTGAGACCCTTAATTAGCGATGTTTGTAGCATTTCAGATTTTTTCCGGACTTTTCTTGATATCGGTCAAACGCTGGATATCTGAAAAAGTTTGAGGGCCTGTCTGCAATCCAGGCACCGCCCAAAATGGTTCCAATTTCAAATGGATAAAGTCGAGCTTAGAGTACAAGTCATCGATGCCGAGCAGGTACAGCCACTGGAACTTCCGGCAGTTACCGTTGCCCTGCTGATGGACATCCTTCAACTGATGGCGGCTGGGCGCGGCGTTACTCTCATCCCCAAAAACGCAGAACTTACCACGGTCGAGGCCGCAGGTGTTCTGAATGTCTCTCGCCCCTTCCTCATCAAGCTTCTTGAGCAGGGGCAAATCCCCTGTCGCAAAGTTGGTAAGCACCGACGTGTCCGCATGGAGGACATAATCGCTTACAAAGCCAAAATTGACGGAGAACGGGAAGCTATTCTTGAAGAACTGGTTGCCGAGGCACAGGCAGAGGACATGGGCTATCCTCAAGAATGAGGAGTTACTACACAGCTCTCCTCGACGCCAATGTGCTCTACCCTGCACCGATGCGCGACCTGTTCCTTCAGCTCGCCGTCACCGATCTCTTCCGTGCGAAGTGGAGCGGCGACATCCATAGAGAATGGATTGACGCGCTTTTGAAACGAGAACCTCCGGAGTGATCGCCTCAAACTCAAACGAACCCGAGATCTCATGGATCAAGCGACTCGTGACTCACTCGTCACAGGCAACGAAAGCATCATTCCCTCCCTTTCGTTGCCTGACCCAGACGATCAGCATGTCCTCGCTGCTGCCATAGTCGGTCATTGCGATGTCATCGTCACTCAAAACCTTCGAGATTTCCCAACTGAAGAGTTAGGGTTGTGTTGCAAAAATTTTCTCGAACACTACATACCAAGTTGTAGTATATGTGTTTCAGCACCGTATCTAGTGCTTCTCAATTTTTTGGCAACACAACCAAAGCAGCGCGATGAGGATTCAGTTTTGGCAATGACTCAAAAAAGCGAGCATGTCTGTTATTTACCTATGTCACTGGCTTGTCATAATCCAAAGGAAGTCGCATGTTTGATTTATGAGTCAGCGCCAGAACTATTTGCCTTAATGTTTGGTTCACACGCCATCGCAGATTTAACTGATTTAGTCCAGCGAGCGCATAGTCGGTTTAGCCATCAATACATTCGTGTTGCAGCAATCGACCATCAGGTCGTGGGAGTGGCGATTCTTGTTCCTGCTGCCTCTGTTAATGATGCTGCTGATTATGGCGAAATCCTCAACCTCATTCGAAAGCTTTGGTTAAAACTGGTGCAATATCTCCTTCTTCAGCGCATGTTGCAACATAACTACCCTGTAGGAACCTTTTATGTTGGCAATCTTGCTGTAGCTGCGGAGTATCGAAATCAGGGCATTGGTCGTCAGTTGCTCTCACAGTGTATTGCCGAAGCAAAAGCTACATTTAGCAGCATTTTTATTAGTGTTGATATTAGTAATGTGAGGGCGCAGAAACTCTATGAATCATTAGGCTTTCAAGTGGTGGCAACAAAGACGATAAGTTTGTTTGGATCTACGATTGGTTCGCGCATCTTGTCAATATCGAATCATTCGCGCCAACACAAACACGACAACTGATGTCAGAAAATTCTTGGGTGGAAAGGCAAGGGTTCCAGTGATGCCATGGGTTTTGGTAAAGGGATAAACCGTCATTAATCCCTCCATACGAGATCTAGGAACCTTGCAACTCACTATAATTTATGGACACTAATACCCGTATTTCTCACAAACAGATTAGTGACCTGATAGAAGTGCCATCCTAGCTGTATGAGCGGCAATTTCTTGAAAACAACACACTGCCTATTTTGACTTAGGAGTCAAAATAGAGTTAAACATAAGCTCTGTCCAGCTTTCAGTAATTGGGATCGCAAAACTTGTGAGAAATGTGGGTAATAGATTGGTGTGTGCAGGGGGGAGGCAGCATTTCTGAATTACTAGAGGGTGAGGGAGCAGTAGGACGATATGGTGAGTTATTGAAGCTTGGACGTAGGGGTGATAATTTAACTCCTCATCATGTCCCATCTCATGCCTATATGACAGCTAAAGTGCCAAGCTACACGCGAAATCTGGGAATTGCTATGATGATGGAACATCTAATACCGGGTGCCGGAGGTCGTCATAGACAAACCCTCTCCTATGGACAATCGCCAGACTTAAACCTTCTCCCCAGACAGGCTCTTGCTAGAGAAATCAGAGATTTGCGTTCAATCTATCAAAGGCAAGGGATTTATACAGCCAAGATCAGACGCAGCCTACAAGCAACTATTCAGATGAATCAATCAGCCTGGACTGGCATTTTTGACAAGTAGGAGCATGTCCAATGAGTCCCAATTCACCGATTGAGGTTTTAAAAGCGAATCATTTGCTACGATCGTCTGATGAAGTGGCTGCCTTCGAGCAAGCCCTAGCAGAACTCGCACAAAACCCCAATCCTGACGATTTACCCAATCTGCACCTAATTTTAGACGATGCCTGCCAGCAACCTGAAGTGATGTTTAGTTTGGTTCACTTCCTGGAGTCATTTGATTTGTCAGAGCAATTAAAGGCTTTCATTCAGGTTATGCCTGATTTGGTTGAGCATGCAGCCACATGGACAACTATTCTTCATTCTCGCATTACAAATGATGCGCTCGCCCAGGCGACTTTTGAGGGATTGGTGCGAGCGCTGGAGCTTCAGGAACAAGAGCAAACTCGACAGTTACTTTCGTCCGCTTCAGTAAAGATCTCTTCATCGCCAGTCACGCAAGTTGCGTAATGTTTTGACACTTCTATGGATCTACCAGCCGGACAGACTTACCTGATCACCTTCACTCTATCTGACCAATGACTCCGAGCAAACTTAGCTATATCAATCAGCTATCACTATCGGTAAATCTAACTTGTCTTTTGTCACCTCTCCTATGTAAATAAGGTTACTGTATTGCGCCCACACTCAGCATACTGTCGCTCAGGTGCGAGCACTCCTTGCTCTCTGTTCCCGGAGATCTTTGTAGCGAAAAAAGGTAGTCCTGAATAGTAATGGTTATAACAGCAATGATGCATTGTAGTGATGCACATAGTACCAAATTGCTCCAATGTGATTGCTCAATTTTTTGGAG
>JAFAVL010000025.1 GCA_019242465.1 Chroococcidiopsidaceae cyanobacterium CP_BM_RX_35
CGGCGTGTTGACGGGAGAGCATGGTTGGAAAGTCTTGGAACCCTTCACTCAGGGAATGTTCTATGGCGTTCTGACCTTTTTTTTGCTGGACATGGGGTTAGTTGCTGCTAGAAGAATTAAAGACTTACAAAAAACTGGGATTTTTCTCATCTCGTTTGCCATACTTATCCCTATACTCAACGCAGGCATTGGGTTGCTAATCGCCAGATTCATTAACATGCCTCAAGGAAATGCACTCTTGTTCTCCGTCCTGTGTGCCAGTGCTTCCTACATTGCTGTCCCGGCAGCAATGCGGTTGACTGTACCTGAAGCAAATCCCAGCCTGTACGTTTCGACTGCTCTGGCAGTGACATTCCCGTTCAACATCATTGTGGGAATTCCGCTTTATCTATACGGAATTAACTTGTTGTGGAGGTAATCACATGCATCTCGTTAAAAAAATAGAAATCATTGCTAATTCATTTGAGCTGGGCAGGATTTTGGATAGTTTAAATAAATCAGGTGTACATGGTCATGCCGTGATTCGCAATGTTGCTGGTAAAGGATTGCGAGAAGGGGAAGATTTAGACATGACAATGCTCGACAATGTTTACATCATTGCTTTTTGTATGCCTGAGCAGATCAAAACTGTGGTTGGAAACGTGCGACCACTGCTCAATAAGTTTGGTGGCACCTGTTACATCTCAGATGTAATGGAGATTCGTTCTGTTAAATGTGTTGCATCACTGTAAGGCAGGGAGAATTAGAAATTAAGGATTAAAAATTAAGGCTAAAGGCTACTAACCGGTTTTAATTTTTAATTTTGCATTTTTAATTCTCCAATTTACCCTGGAGAATCAATATGAGTTACAAAAATGGTTTCATGGGTCGTCGCGACCTTCTAAAACTAGGATCGATCGGAGCCTTTGGTTTAGCAGCAACAGCCAGCGATCTACTTTGGCAAGTTAAACAGGCTCAAGCTGCTGAATTGTCCTCGATCGCGCCTCCATCAGTCAGTCCCGATGCCGCACTGCAAAAATTAGCGGCAGGAAATCAGCGGTTTGTCCAACATCAGCCTCAATATCCAGATCAGTCTGAAGCACGGTTGCTAGAGGTTGCTCAAGCGCAACATCCATTTGCCACTATTTTGAGTTGTGCCGACTCACGGGTAGCGGCTGAGATTGTTTTTGATCAGGGTATTGGAAATATTTTTGATGTGCGGATCGCTGGGAATATTGCGACACCTGAAGCGCTCGGTAGTATTGAATACGCAGTTGCGCTGTTAGGTACTCCGCTGTTGATGGTACTAGGTCATGAACGATGTGGCGCAGTCACTGCTGCTGTCCAAAATGAATCACTACCAGGTGCAATTAGCACTTTTGTAGAGGCAATTCTGCCAGCTGTGAAACGGGTCAAAGATCAGCCGGGTGATGCTGTGGATAATGCTGTGATTGCTAATGTACATTATCAGATTGAACAGTTGCAGCGATCGCCACTCCTAATGGAGCGGTTACAGTCCGGCAAATTGAAAATTGTTGGAGGTCGATACGACTTAGATACAGGAGCGGTGGCGATTATTACTTAGATGAACTACCTAGGAATTGCGTTTCACTTAGTCCCTTAGTTTTCGACTTTCCAAAGACAGAAGTAATAGTGAAACCCGATCGGGCAATCGCTACCCAATCCCTTAAATTATTACCATCTCAGTCAAAAGGAACGCATATGAAAGTACAAGCTTATGCTGTAATGTCTCCCAAGTCAGAGCTAGTGCCGTTTGAATACGATCCACAGCCAATGAACCCCCAAGAAGTGGAAGTGCGCATTCAGTACTGCGGCGTCTGTCACAGCGATCTAGGAATGATTGGCAATGATTGGGGAATGAGTACTTATCCGCTCGTACCAGGACACGAAATCGTAGGTGAAATCACAGCCGTAGGAGAGCAAGTTAATGATCTCAAAGCCGGACAATGTGTGGGTATTGGCTGGCAATCTGGCTCCTGCCAAGTCTGTCATTATTGCCGTCGTGGGAAAGAACACTTGTGCGTGGTTCATCAAGAGGAAACCATTGTCGGACGCCATGGCGGTTGGGCAGATTCCATCCGCGTTCAGTCGCACTTTGCCATTCCCCTTCCAGAAAACTTAGACCCCGCCCTTGCTGGTCCGCTAATGTGTGCTGGCACTACTGTCTGGACACCAATGACGCATTATGGTGTACGTCCAGGTATGAAGACAGCTGTGCTGGGTGTAGGTGGGTTAGGACATTTAGCAGTTCAGTTTTTGGCTAAGTTTGGCACGGATGTAACCGCTATTAGTTCCTCTCACAGTAAGGAAGAAGAGGCAAGACAACTAGGCGCAACTGACTTCATTGCCACACGCGGCACTGACGAACTCGCCAAAGCCGCAAATCGGTTTGACTTTATCATCTCAACTGTCTCAGCAGACGTGGACTGGAATCAGTATATTGCAGCTCTTGCTCCCGAAGGTAGGCTATGTATTGCAGGTATACCTGAAAGCGAACTGCAACTAACTCCATTTCCAATTATTCACGAGCAGCGCTCGGTCAGTGGTGGTCGTGCAGGTGCGCCTAGCGACACGGCAGCCATGTTGGAGTTTTGCGCTAAACATGCGGTCGCACCGATGTGTGAACAGTTTGACATGAAGGATGTAAATCAAGCCGTTGATCACGTTCGTAGCGGTAAAGTTCGCTACCGTGCCGTTTTAGCACGTTAAACAATTGTAAGGGCAGGTTCGCCGAGAGCTTGCTCTGAATATAGAGATTCTTGCTAAACGGTGAGATTAGACCAAAGGATTGATGAATAACTTGATCATCACCCCAAGAATAGTAGTTTAGGTTGAAGCGAAGAAATCCCTTCGGCCTTTCTACAGCCCATTCGGGTATTGCAGGAGAAAATAATGGTTTTGGGTCAATACAGCCGTGCTGTCGGCGTCTTGCCAAGCCGTCAAGCTGCTGAATCTGCACTCAGTAAGCTGAGGGATTCCGGCTTTTCCATGGCACAGGTTTCGGTAGTTACTAAAGACTTAGACCAGGCTGAGCAGCTTGAGAGCGCTGATATTAGTGATCCCGTAGCCGATAAAGCTAAAGCAGGTGCTACGACGGGTGCCGTCACCGGGACGGCGCTAGGAAGTCTTGGCGGATTATTAGTAGGTCTTAGTACTTTAGCCGTTTCCGGAGTGGGACCTGTGATAGCAGGGGGTACTGTAGGAACGACCCTGGCAACGACCTTGGCTGGCAGCGGTATTGGAGCAGCAGCCGGAGGCATAGCGGGAGGATTAGGTGGGGCATTAGCTGGTTTTTTAGGTCTAAGCGAAGAACAAGCCTCTGTTTATGGCACTCGTTTATCATGCGGGGATTATGTCGTGATAGTAGACGGCACTAGAGCAGAGATTGAACAAGCCGAGTCTAACCTGAGCCATCAAGATATTCAGGAGTGGGGTGTCTACGATATACGCCAAGATCTAATATTAACTAAGCAAGTACGAAAAAGCGAGCCAATCATGATTGAAGTAGAGATAGACATTGCAGGCACGCCGCCAGGAGGACGACCTTTTGAAGGGTACAGAACAGCAAAGTTTTCCAGCCTTCCCAGAATTAGGGAATATGTCGTACTGAATGCTATATACTATGAGGTTGAAAAAATCTTTTACTGGGAAGGGGAAAGACCTCCCAGGCTCATTCTTAGGTACGCCGGGTCTATTAAAACTGAGTCTTAGGGTTGTGTTGCAAAAACCAGTTGAGGACAGAAAACTCAGTGAGACTGTCTCCGTCGTTCAACATCATCCCTTTAGCAGGCAGATCACGCACCCGAATCTTCGGTCCTTGTAAATCTTGCAGCAGCATTAGTGGCAGATCCAATTCCTCGGAAGCATCCCGCAATCGCTTGATCCGTTCGGTATGATCCGCATAATTGCCATGAGAAAAGTTGAGCCGCGCGACATTCATTCCTGCCAGCATTAACTTCCGAATCATGTCGGGAGAATCACTAGCAGGTCCGATCGTGGCCACAATCTTCGTTCGATGCATCAATAGTTTCATATCAGTCCCTCCTTATATGTGATTCTAAGTCTAGTAGTAGGGCAATTTCGTCACTTAAAGCCCACTTGGTGTTAACTACAAAATATAGACGTAAAGCTATTACACCAAGCATGTTATCTCGTTTGCAAGAGATAGTACGGGACTTTTGCCAGCAACAGGGATGCGACATGATAGAGTTCAATGGCGAAGCTGACCATGTCCACTTACTCTTTGCCTACTATCCGCAATTAACCTTGAGCAAGTTTGTCAACAGCCTGAAAACTGTTACTAGTAGATTAATCAGAAAAGAATTTGCGGAGGAAGTAAAAAAGTTTTACTGGAAGCCCGTATTCTGGAACAGCTCCTATTTTATTGCTAGCTGCGGTGAAGTAACGGTTGAGACTTTGAAGAAGTACGTACAAGGGCAAGCTTCTATCCCGACAGACCACTTCCAAGGGCTCATCCTGACACTAACTGGCTTTGGTGTAGGGCTTCTCGCGGTTGAAGCTAAAGACAAGGAGATCTACATGCCGACGAATACGAACATTCTCATGTTCCGCCACGCTGAGAAGCCGGACAGCGGACAGTCCCTATCAGAGCTGGGTCAGCAACGCGCTGAAGCCTACGTCAGCTATTTCCAAAACTTCAAGATTGATGACACAAACATCAAGCTCGACTATCTATTTGCTGCAGCTAACTCATCCGAGAGCCACCGTTCCAAACTCACACTTGAACCACTAGCTAAGGCACTTGGACTCGACATCAACGATGAATATAAGGATAAGGACTATAGGAAGCTTGCAACTGAAATCCTTCAGCAATCAAAATATAATCAGACAAACATTCTGATCTGTTGGCATCATCAAGAACTCCTCCAACTGGCTGAAGCACTGGGAGTAAACCCAAGCAATCTCCCTGCACAATCGCACTGGCCTTCTCCACCGTGGCCAGATGATGTGTTCAATTGGCTATTGCAGTTATGCTATGACGCAAGCGGTGACATCATCCCCTTCAAACCTGTTGCATCAACGAGTGTTTGCTGGCTGATGACGACAACAAAAACCGACCCACAGAGTAATTGCTACACAGTCTTCCTCTTCCTAAGACCGTTATCCTATCACAACGCGGACGAACCCAGTATGGTCATAGCTGCAAATTTTTGCACTATGGAGATGGCGCTCGGTTGAGCAGCGCTGGGGTGCTTTGTGCCTCCTACAGACACCTCGCTTGCGTTAACCATGACGCTTAAGCTGTGACATCGTCACCACAAGCGCTCATAGCTCCTTTTGGGTAGGCTTTCAGAGCAAGTGACGACAGACAGGGCGCTCAAAAAGCGATTGCTACTTGTTGCGTATCTCCATTCAGAGGGAGTGACAAACTGGGTAGCGCTCCAAATCCTCACTCCCTCCTGCTTGGCCTGAGCCTCTGCGCCTTTAATCTTGAAGTCGGTTTCGTCCACTCACAGTGAATCAGCTAAGACTGACTCTAGAAGGCTTGAAACTTAACGGGACTGGCGCGGCTCGAACGCGCGACCTAGCGCTTAGGAGGCGCTCGCTCTATCCATCTGAGCTACAGCCCCAAACCTAACGATCATAGCATTAAGAGAACCTACTTGTACTTCTCAACCACTAGACCGCCACGGCTCCTCCCAAGGACCACCGCCAGTTTCTAAGCCACCAAGAGAACTTTTGGCTTCTAAAATAAGTTGAGATTTGCTGCCGTGATGCGATTCTCCTCCAAAGACACTGCGTTCACGCAGTCGTAGAATTACATCCCCCCGCATCGTATCGCGACAGCAAAAAAT
>JAFAVL010000313.1 GCA_019242465.1 Chroococcidiopsidaceae cyanobacterium CP_BM_RX_35
GATCTGCTAGCAGGGCATTGACATGAATTAGTTGCTCCTTGCAATGCGCTACAGTGCGATCGCACTCCGCTATCTGCTGCTGATACTGATACCGCAACTCAGCTAAGCTTTCAACTAAGTCCGTGCTTTTCAGTTGGTCTAGTAGCAAGGCATCAACATGCCTCAACTGTTGAGCCACATAATGCTTCCTTTGTTCGCTCTCCAACTGCTGTAAAATGCAGCGTCTCCTAAAGCTATTGATGAACTTAAAAAGAAAGAAGAGCTGTCAGAAAAAGTGGAACTGCGGCAGAACAAGTATCTGAATAATCGGATTGAACAAGACCATAGATTCATCAAATGGTTGGTCAAGCCGGGAAGGGAATTCAAATCATTCAACACAGCAAGACGAACAATTAAGGGATATGAAACTATGCACATGTTGAAAAAAGGTCAAGTTAAGAATGTCAAGAAAGAAGCCGTCAGAGAACGGATTAAATTCATTGCTGAAATCTTTGGAGTGGCTGCATAACTAATTCCCTTTCCAGGGCGTTTTCTGTCCTCAGTAACTTTTTGCAACACAACCACCGACTGGCAGGAAGGGGGTTGGGACATCGAGCAGTCAGTCATCTTATCTCGAGAACTCAAGGCTCTTGGTGTTGATTTGGTCGATGCTTCGACAGGAGGGCTAGTACCTCATGCCAGGATTCCCGTGGAGATAGGCTATCAGGTGCCGTTTGCGGCAAAGATTCGGCAAGAGGCTGGTATCCAAACAGGAGCCGTGGGGCTAATTACTGAGGCTGAGTATGCTAATCAAGTCATAACAAGAGGCTGTGCGGATTTGGTTGACATTGGTCGAGAATTGCTGCGTGACCCATATTGGTCGATTCGTGCCCAGAGTACCTTGGACGATGAACCGAACTGGCCTGTACCTTATGGCTATGCTGTCCAACGACGAGGACGGAGGAAGTGAAGCGTCTCAGGGCAATGACTCGCTCCATTCCAGACCAAGACGGTGAAAAGCTTAGTATCAACTTGGAAGATGGCTTGGAAGCGTATCAAATCTATGTGAAACAGGATAAATTATACAGCTGCTCCTAGAGCAGAGAGTACTGCCTGTTGCCACTGTTTTGTCCAGGTCTTGCTGATGATTTCTGAGCGGATTTGAAGCACGTTGTGCGCTCCTTCACGGCTCCATTGCATCTTTCCACTCTTTTTATGTCGGGCATTAATCATTAATTCGATATGAGACTCAGCTACTTGAGTTGTAAATGTCTTTCCCATTTCCTTACGTGACTCGTAGTTGACAATATAGTTCTGGTTTTGCTTCAGATAGTTAGATAGACCTTTGAGCTTAGAACGCTTTTCTTTATCTGAAATATTGAGGCTCAGTATCTCTAGCTTGGTGAGACTCTCCTCGACGTTACCATGCCATAAGTTCCATTTACAGCTTCCTAATGAGTCCTCAAAACTCTCACCTAAAGCATTCTTCACAGTCTGGAACTTCTTGGCGATATGAAACCAATCCAAAATTGATTCTAACCGCTGGCAATAAGGTTTTAGAGCAGCAATGACGGATCAGCAATTTTGGGCACCGTCGGCTAGCGCTGTGATCACTGTGTCTCGATTCATCCCTTGCTGATGGGCGGCATTGAGCACATAGCGCTTCATTGTTTCTAGCTCGTCATCTTTAGCTGAAAGCGCACAGAATTTATTAATGATTTCTCTGTGATGTTGGTCTACTACCTTGAGACTTTCAGACCGATAAACAATCGCAGATAAAGCTTCAAAGCTGCGTTTAGCTCGCTCTTGAATTGGAATATGTCCAGGGAGCGTAATAAAAAGGTTGCTATTGCTGGATGTGCCTCACCGAACCAACCTTATTGAGAATAGCTTACGACTGGAGTTTAGACTAGATTCCGGTGCGAAACCCAAAAGCCTTACAGTGATTGATATCGAGTCAAATGTCAGGACTGGGCAAGGCTGGGGCTTCTGTGCTACAGAAAAAATATCAGATCGACACAGAGTTCAGTGCCATCATGGGACTGAGCGGAGAAATGGACGAGCAACTGACGGCGATTGACCGTCTGCTCGACGACGAGAAGTTATTGCAGTTAATTGAAGCTGACTTGTCAAAACGTTATCGGTTGACCACCAAAACTGGGAGAAAATCAACACCTGTGGAAGTGATCTTGAGAATGCTAACTCTCAAACACTTACGCGGTTTGAGTTATGACCAGACCATTGCTTATGTCAAAGAGAGTTTAATCTTGAGACAATTTTGCCGCCTCTATTTTCAGGCTGTACCAGACAAAAGTACATTGATTCGTTGGGCGCATCAAATTAGCCCACAAAAGTTAGAGAAAATCAACCAACGGCTGACACAAATGGCCACGGTGTCAAAAGTAACTCAGGGTCAAAAAATGAGGACGGATGGGACAGTGGTAGCTACCAATATTCATTTTCCATGTGATAACAGTTTATTGTTAGATGGAGTCAAGGTGATTAGTCGGATTTTAGCTCAGGCTAAGGTGATAATCCTGATGGCTACAAAAACTATTAATTCCAGTCTGTTTCGCAATCGTTATCGCACAGCTAGAAGAATTTCCCGACAGATTGATAGTTGGTCAAAAGCGAAAAATCAAACGGGTAAGCAAAAAAGACTTCTAGCATACACGAAATTGATTGCTGTTACCCAAGCCGCGATTAAACAAGCCCAAAAGGTGAAGATTATCCTCGAAAATTTAAATGTTTCCCAGTGCCACCAATTAGTCCGAAGATGGTCAGTTTTTCAGCCCCGCATAGAGCAAGTAGTAGAGCAAACATCTCGCCGAGTATTCAAGCAGGAAAAAGTTAGTGCTGCTGAAAAACTTGTGAGTATATTTGAAGTGCATACCGCGATTATCTGTCGGGGCAAACTCAACGTCGATGTCGAATTTGGGCGCAAGGTCTGGTTAGATGAGGTCGATGGTGGCATCGTGAGTAATTACAGAATTTTGGAAGGTAATCCGCATGATACTCAACAACTAGTTGCTAGTCTCGACCAACATCGGGTAAATTTTGGTCGGTCACCAAAACTAGTTTCTGCCGACCGAGGTGTTTATTCTCAAAGTAATGAAAAGTATGCCGAAGACTTAGGAATCAAACAAATTATATTGCCGAAAGGAGGTGATAGAAGTCAGTCACGAATTCAACACGAAAGGCACAGAAAGTTTGTCAAAGGACGTCATTGGCATAACGGAGTCGAAGGACGTATTAGCTTTCTCAAGCGCTGCTTTGGGTTGCAACGTTGTCGGTATCGAGGAGATATCGGCTTGAAACGTTGGGTAGGCTGGGGCATAATTGCTCACAATTTAACTATTATCAGTCGAGCTTTAGTATCTCCGCACCAGAAGAAAAATCAAATTAATATTTTTGCACCGTAAAAGCTAGGTAATGCTTATTACCTAGCTAGCCGAACTATGGGCATTTTTAGATAATTCGGCTGACCATGGTTATCATTCTCTTTATCATTTTTCTATGCAAACTATAAAAAAATTGAGATGTGTTGTCTTGAGAGTTTCGCACCAGAAACTAGACTAAAAGCGAAGCGACTCGACGGCGGAGAGCTATCGAGCAAGGCACGCTCTGGGGAAAGATTTGTAGTTAGCAGGCAGGTTGCCTTGAGCAATTGCGGGGTTTGGCAACGCCTTTTTTGACAATGGGACAACGAATGCGACGTTGACGAACTCTGCCTGGTGTCCATCCTGGCGACTTTCCACGTGGTTTAGGTGCAACCGCAGGTGTATGAATCATCGCTAAAACTTGGGCAAAGCTGTTAGCAACCCGTCCGGGGGACAGTCCAGTTGCAGACTTCTGCCAGGGAAGTGGGGAATCTGACACAGCAGTCCTGGCTAACCACAATTGCCAGCTTAACAAAGGCATCAAGTCACTCCAACGCTGTGCCTGTTCAGGTGTAGCCAGATGGGGAAGAGTCCAATGAAGTCGCTGTTTGCAAAAACGGTACCAGTGGTCAATGGCAAACCGGCGGAGATATTGCTGCCACAGTTGGGTTAAGTCAGGTACTTGCTCACTTAACCACACTAACCAGAGTGGGCGAGAGCGTTGCTTACCCGCTGCATCTAAACGCTCAACCAAGACCAAACTCATGGGTACGGTGGCACAGGTGCGAAAATGTAGACGATTCCATAACCGCACTCGTAGCTGTCCCTGTTGCGGATCGTGCATCTCTAACTGTTGCTCTGCCTGCCACCAACTCACTGGAGCATTGAGCTTGAACTGTGCACCGTGCTTACGGGGACGACCCTTGCCAGAGTAAGCAGGAGGGTCACTATAGAGGACTCGATTCGAGCGTAAGCGCAGTAGTTTGTCACCAGCAATATCAGCACTACCAGCCACAAATCGGGTACAGCCATATTCGGCATCGCCCAAAAACACAATC
The DNA here is from genome assembly GCA_019242465.1 of Chroococcidiopsidaceae cyanobacterium CP_BM_RX_35. Next base: position 4,418 of record JAFAVL010000313.1, read on the forward strand.
CGCGTGGCGAGTGACTTGCACACCAGATGTAACTGGGCAATGACTTTGTCAACCGGGTTGTCAAAGCTGGTAATGCGTTCATGCAGTAATGGCACTGCCCAACTCCCCTGAGCTTCAGGTATCCAAGCTAGAGTGCTGTAACCTTGTCCTACTGTTACAGGTTTAGCTCCTGCCATTGGTTGCGCTTGATGCTCATAGGTGCGGTCTTTCAGCGTCACTGCCTGCGGTCTTGACCATGCCGTGTGGTCGCCTGCTAGCACTATCGGTTCGGTCTCTGGTAATTGCTTGAGGTACAACTCCATCAATTGTTGTCGGGGTGGATTGCTGTCTTCCAGGGCTTCATACAGGCTCGACCACTGACGACGAAACACCGGACTCAACGATAACTCGGCAAAGGAGCTAACGCTGCGGCTTACTAACACAGCATCCATTAAGTCGAACAGGGCATCGCGAGCGTTGCCTAACACATCATATACATCTTGGCGAAACTGTTGCAGCTGGTTCAAACTGGTCATGGTCAAGCTGAAAAAGGGTATTGACTCAGCTTCGACCCAGAGCGGTCTGCTAACTACTGCTGATCGCTCTTTTCTTCCCAATTAGTCTAAACTCCAGTTAGAAGCTATTGACCTGGCAACACTTGAGCGTGCATTTCATGGACATAAACCATTGAAATTACTAGCTCTCTTTTGCTCTCTACATGGCTGGGTTAATCACTATAGAGGTCGAAGCTGGTGTGGAGGGAGTATTAGTCAGTCCCGAGTTGGGCGGTTGAGGCACAAAGAATGTGGTCCAAATCAAGATTACGGCTACCACACACATGAGTCCCAGTAAAAAATAGCCCACAATGTTAGACCAGATGTTGTTGGTGAATCGACCCATAATTCGTGAATTATTGCAGATTTTCAGAATGAAGAAGATAGTAGGCGGCGCAATGATTCCATAAACCGTGGCTGAAAAGATTAATGCCTGCACAGCACCAATTCCAGTCAGATTAATCAGCAGGCTCAGGGCAACCGAAAGGAAAATCGCCGCATAAAATACCTTGGCTTCAGGCAATTTCTTATCCATCCCCCTGGGACAGCCAAAGGCTTCTGCGGCAATGTAGCCGCAAGAGCCAGCTAGGACAGGAACCGCGATCAAGCCAGAAGCCAGAATCCCAACAGCAAAGAGAAAGTAGGCAGCATCCCCAGCAATCGGTCTGAGTGCTTCTGCCGCTTGGTCTACAGT
>JAFAVL010000340.1 GCA_019242465.1 Chroococcidiopsidaceae cyanobacterium CP_BM_RX_35
TCCAAGGTAACCTTGAGCGGTGTTTGTGTAGCTGGTTAATAAGCCAACTTTCTCATCGCCTACAGTCATTGTGCTACCAGGCTGGGCTGGGGCGCTGAGGCTAATGCCCCACAGTTGTTGCTTTACTCCCTGATAAGTGTTGAGACGGGCAATAGTTTCTTGACCGATGTAGCAGCCTTTGTCAAAAGAAATTGCTTGCCACAAACCAGCTTCTAGAGGATTGTAATCCTCAGTTAGTTCCCGCTCTGGAGCTGGACGACCTTGTTGGATACGCAGTTGCTCCCAAATGTGATCGCCTAGGGGTACCGCCCCAGCTTGGATGATGTTGTTCCATAGCTTCATTGCACTGCTGGCTGGGACAATGAGAGTATATCCAGGTATGGCCAAACCAGAACCGACAGCAACACGCACCTCTATATCTTGTAACTGCAGCAGTTTGTGATTGCCATAGGATTGACTCTTCATCACCTCTGCACCCAGACGTTGCAAAACTGTGTCACTTTCTGGTCCAATAAGATTAAACGTAGCATTCTCGGTGCTGATATCTTTTAGTAGCACCTTATCGGCATAAAAAATAAAGCGGTCTAGCCATTCCATCAGATACTGACGCCGATTGGGCGAGACGAGTAGCAGTACGGTATCTTCTGTAATATAAGCAGTCACCAAGTCAATCGTGCGAGCGGTAGAAGTCACCATTACAGTGTCACAACCTTCTCCTGGCAATCGGCATTGGAAATCGTTTGTACTCTGGTTGTGCAAAAAACGGATGCGATCTTCGCTACTCACTTGAATTAGACCCCAGTGGGAGCGATCACACACAGCAACTCCTGTCTGCGCTGCTACAAGAGCAGCTGAGTCATTCCCAAAACTAACTGGGACACTAAATTGAGCAACCGCCTCAAACTTTGCTCCAGGGTAAGTTGCCTGCAAATCGTGCAATTCTTGGCTCATAATCTCCTCTAATATCTGTTCGCCTTACAATGTTAGCCAGCTAAAAACCTGTTCAACGACTAGCTCTAACGCAATCCCGTTAAGGACTGGTAATGAAGTTGTGCCTCTTAATAGTTGCACCCTCTGACCAGGAAAAATAACTAGGATACTTTCCTCTCCTGGGTCGATTAACCATCCGAGTTCAGTACCCTGTCCACAGCAGTGAAGCAGGTTCCCGAGTACTTTTGTTTGGCTTTGGTCAGGAGAAAGGATTTCAATTGCCCAATCTGGGTGGATTTCAAAACGATTGGCAACTCTGCCAGACGGTTCAATGGGAATTCTGTCCCACCGGAATACTGAAACATCAGGTGTGATTGACTCTCCCCCAAAAGTGCTGCGTAGCTCTGGAAATGCCCTAGCAAATTTCCGAGGTTTAGCCACCTGGTTGATGGCTTCACAGAGTTCTACCTGAAGTAGGCTATGTTCACCCTGGGGCATCGGTTTTTGAACGGTTTCTCCGTTAATGAACTCTGATGCGGGTTTAGTTTCTGGCAGTTTAAAAAATTCTTCCAGCGTCAGAGATTGGGTGACTGGACTCATCATGTCTCTCGCTCATAGATATTTGAGAGGAAATCTACCCTGGTAGTTTCTCCAATTCTGCCACTTCCGTAGTGATTGCGTATTCCTGTACTGTCGAAATTTCCTGTATGGTATCGGCGGCTGATAAGTGGGATCAGTCAACTGAAAAATTCTAGCAACATCTTTTCAATGTCATCATCTTTCTGAGGCTGCGTCCGCTCAGCTGAGAGTCTTAATCTTTCTAATAAAAGTTTGGTGGTGAAACCCTGGAGCAGGAGAGTAAACAACACTACGCCAAATACGTTAGCGATAATTTCTTCTCGTCCTGGCGCAGAGGCAGGTACACTCAAGGCTAAAGCCATCGAGACACCCCCCCGTAACCCTCCCCACCACAGAACAGTTTGCTCCCGTATAGAGATCTGCGAGTTGGTTAACCAATTGCTCAAGCTGCCTAAACCGTAAATGGCGATCGCCCGCGCCAATATAACAGTCACAATCGCGATCGCAGTAGTGTTTAAATTTCCGAGCAGCCTGGAAAAGTGGATTTGGTCTCCAATCAATAGAAAAACAATTGAGTTGACAAAAAAAGCGAGAAATTCCCAAAATTCAGTCACAACCAACCGTGTGTGTGGCTCCATGCCAATGCGAGAGCCAAAGTTTCCCAAGATCAAGCCAACTGTGACAACTCCAATGACTCCCGATCCACCTAATTCTTCGATCAGCAAATAGCTGCCATAAGCACCAACTAGAGTCAACGATTGCTCCACCCACGGCAAATTTAACCGTTGAGTAAATAAGGAGATCGCGAAACCAATTATGCCTCCCACTCCAATCCCAAGACCAGTGACAGCCAGGAAGTTGACTAGAGTGGTTGAAACTTGCAAATTATTGGTTTCCGTAGCTAGTTCTACTAGCACACTAAAAGACACGATAGACGCGCCATCATTGAATAAACCCTCTCCCTCCATCAGGGCAGTGAGACGTTTAGATGCACCTAGCTGCCGGAATAGCGCAACGATAGAGGCGGAGTCGGTTGCAGATAGACTCGCTCCTACTAATAAAGCAGTTATGAGTGGAATTGATGCCAGTTGCTTAAGACCTAAAGCAACTATAGCGATGGAAATGATTACCCCGACTACAGCGTAAAGACTAATTGGGATTAAGTCCTGCTGTAGGTCCGACCATTTCATATTCCAAGCCGCCTCGAACAACAGAGGCGGTAAAAAAATAAACAGCATCAATCCAGGTGAGAGGTCAACCAGCCGGACATCTGCTGCTGCTAGACCTAACCCAACAATAACCAAAAGTAAAGTGTAGGGGATTTGGCGAAACCAACTAAAGATTCTTGGTAATGTTGCTACACATATGGAAACTAAGAGTACTAGGAGAAATCGCTTCAGGTCTTCCTCAATAGCCAATTCGCTCTTCACTAGTACCAAGGCTATAGTCATATAAAATAAAACACCGCTAAGAGGAAGCTCAATTAAAAACTATGTTTGATCGAGCTTCTCCTTGACGATGTTCTTCAGACTACAAAACCATGTTCGAAGCGCTCTCTGCCGAGTTCATAGTTCATGGCTCATAGCAACGAACAATTCCCCAGCTTAAGGCAACGCCTGTGGTAGCTCCGGCGGCTCAAGAGCGCAAGCTCAACTTGCACGAGCCTGGAGCCGTAAGTATTCATCAAGCTCCTCAGAACCACCAATCCGTTGTCCCTCAACAAATACCTGTGGAACCGTTGATGCGCCAGTTACAGCACGTACAGAACGAGTGGTGACATCTTTGCTCAAGACAATTTCTTCATAATCTATGCCGTGTTCTTTCAGAGCAGCTTTGGCACGGGCGCAGAAAGGACAACCCTCTTTCGCGAAAAGTGCAACAAATTGTGGCAGCAGCGCGTCGGGGTTGATGAATTTCAGCATTGTCTCAGCGTCAGAAACCTCGAAGGGATCACCTTCGACTTCTGGCTCAATGAACATTTTCTTGATCACGCCATCGACTACTAGCATCGAATAACGCCATGACCTCTTGCCAAAACCCAGGTCATTTTTATCAACCAGCATTCCCATCCCTTCAGTGAATGCGCCGTTGCCATCTGGAAGCAATGTAACATTTTTGGCATCTTGAGTTTTCTTCCATTCATTCATGACAAAAGCGTCATTGACCGAAATGCAGATGATGTCTTCAACACCGTTAGCTTTAAAAACTCCAGCTAACTCGTTGTAGCGAGGTAGGTGAGTAGATGAACAAGTTGGCGTAAAGGCTCCAGGTAGAGAAAAGACAATAACGGTCTTACCATCAAACAGCTCCGAAGTTGTGACATCAAGCCACTGATCGTTACTGCGGGTTTTCAACGTTACGTTAGGAACCCTTTCCCCTTCACGACTTTTTAACATCGATTTTATGCCTAAGAGAGTGTTTGCTA
>JAFAVL010000451.1 GCA_019242465.1 Chroococcidiopsidaceae cyanobacterium CP_BM_RX_35
GGATTTACAGAAAAAGTTTCCAAAGAGAAGTATTTAAAGCCATCTCGATCAAAATGGCGGATGCCACGTTGTAAAAAGGAAGAATTTGGATACCAATCCAGCGCAAACAATATCTCTTGTCCACTACAGATCTTTGTAGGACAACTAACAGAGATGCTGTTTGAGAAGTGTAGTATTTTGTAACTGTGACTAATATTTTCGAGTTGCTTCCATGTCGTTGCTTTTGGCGCTGACGTTGTCAAGTCGGGCATCATTGATCTAATTATTCCTTGCCATGTATCTCTCGGTTCATTTTTTGAAGGAAGAAGCTCTTCTTTTGCAAACTCTCCTAAACGTTCCAAACTAATCGTAATTCGTTGTAGATTACCACTATCGTCATATAAAACAGCGGCAGTTGCACCACTATTTTTAAGCCTAAATCCAATTTCAAAACCAAAAGTAGAATTAACTTGTATTATTTGTTTTCCCCAAGAAAAGCTGTTATCTAAAAACATTGCTCTTCCATCGGGCTTATTATAAGTATAACAATCAATTTTAGGCTCTCTTCCGTCAAAATAAGTAAAGAAATTCTTGTGATTAATTCTATTGCCGTCCTCGCTAACATGGAATTGTCTTACGCATTTGAAAGATTCAATCGCTTCTCCTGTTGGAGAATATCTAGTCCATACTCCATGCCAGTTTCCTAGATGATACTGACAAAAATTATTCCAGTTTTCTAGCTGAACATCTATTTTGCTGCCTGAACTTTTTGCAGTCATATTCTAATCTCCTCGTTAATTTATCACATTTTACCTGACAAAAAATAAGTCAGATTACTTCGGAAAATCGCCGTTTGAGAAGCAAATGCTTAGTTGTTAGCTTCATCGCCTTGAGCTTAGTGCAGCGACAAACCTTTATAGTACATGATGTTGACAACTCTATATCACTCACACTACATATTGCAAGGCACTCACTTATCTGGTTCAGCAACACTCCCCGCCGCTCAAACTGACTGTGATCGAGAGGGTGTTGGGAGAAGGGATTAGGTAAACTATGACTTCATTTTCTCACACCATTGCATGACAGTTGCTGAGTTTGTGATCGCATCCTTCGTATCTGCTCTGCATCTATGCTAGTTGCTGGCGCTAGACCTCTGGCATGAGCGGGAGTGGATTTCCACTCTGAGACAAATTCCTTCTTGAGCCATTCCAGATTCTCTTCGTTAGGCATCCCTAGTTTACTCGCTCCACCTTCAACCCCGCCCTTTTTCAGTCAGCTGTGATCCCGCTTTGCGGGCTGCGCTTCGCTATCGCACTCTATCACCCCAAGTCTAGTTCAGCTATAACTCCCCAGCAGCTAGAGATCCTCTGGGTTAATGCCGCGCTTTAGTAATCTAGCAATCAGTTCCTCCCTCTCTCGTCGTTCCTGTTCTGCCCGTTGCCGTTCTTGCTCTGCCTGTTGCTCTGCTTGTTGAGTTCGTTGCTCTGCTTGTTGAGTTCGTTGCCGTTCCTGTTCGAGCTGCTGTTGGGTCTGTTCAATCCGTTGCTCTGCTTGTTGAGTTCGCTCGTCAGGTGATCGCAATCTGTTCCCCTGTTGGTCATACCAAAAAAGCCACTCTCTTTGCAGCCCACCATGAACTCCTTGGCTGCGACCAATACCTAAACCCACTTCTGGGAAAAAGAAAGGCTCTTCCATTTGGTGTTGATATTCTCCAGCCACTAAGCGATACACTTCAAATGGTTCGTGCTTGTCCCGTTGCCAGAAGTCCGGGTTGTAGACAACGTAATACAATACCCCCATCTGGGCATAAATCGTCATTTTCTCGTCATATTCACCACCGGGAGTTTGAGAAACAACTTCCAGCGTGAGCAGCGGGATGACGTTGTTTTCTTCCCAGACCACATAGCTTCGACGGAGTCGCTCACCACGAGAGCGCTCGACCCCCAAGCATAAGAAAGCATCAGGGACAACAGCGACTCTGGGATTGGGAGCGGTGGGATAGTAGACACCCATGTTGATGCCAAAGAACCAGTCAAACCGTTCTGCCCAAAGCCAGCCCAGAATGAAGCGCAGCAAGTTAGGAACTAAGGTTTGTAGTTCATTATCCACAGGAGTATCATCTGAGTCAGGGAGTTCCTCAGCCGAGGGGAGATATTGTAGTGGGTTGTACTGGACCATGACGACCTCACTGCGGAAGGACTGACTGAATTCTAGCGTGACTCTCGCTCGGCCTTCAGCCCCGCCCGTTTCCAATCAGCAACGATCGCACTACATCGGCGTGAGTCCGGCTCAGCCAACAGCCCTCGGCGGTCAAGTCGATTAATGATGGACAGAATTTCTAGTGAGGGGAGAAAGCAGCTAATCACCAAGTCCTCCAGATTTGAGTAGAGTAAAACATTAGTCTCTAGTGTATCTTCAAATAGCCTAATATCTTTACCTTGGGGTAAGTACTCATCCGCAATAATGCGCGTCCTAGCTCGAACAGCAGGTAGCCAGTCTCGCACGGGCGGGAAAGCCAATAACAACTGGACTTCTTCTGTCACTTGCTCCAGAAATTTATCTGAGTTGGGGTCACCGCAGTACAGCAGATGTTTACCGCCGAGCTGCCACCAGATTCCTGGTTGAACTGAGGTTGGGACTGCTGATATCGCTGAAGCTGGAGGTAGAGGGCGAATGGCAACGATTTCCTGTTTCGTACTTTGTTGCGGAGGTAAAACAAGCGTTGAGATTATGGGTGGTACTAATTCTGTATTTAATTTTGGTTCTAACTTTAACAATCTTTTGGGTTTGGATTTACTAGGAAGAGCATACTTTTGTTTGAGATCTTTAGCTTTGGTATAAGTAATGAATTCTCCTGCCTCAGCACGAGAAATAGCTTCTAATTTAGCTGCTTGGGGACTGGAAGGTGCGGCGAGTAAATAAAGAGCAGAGGGAGAGAAAGGTAGATCGGAAAAGTTTGCCGATTTAAACTCTTCAGCGACTCTCATAAATTGTCGAGCTGTCCGGTCTGTCCAGTCAAACTCAGCCTCTAACCAATCACCAAACTGCCCATGCCCTAGTCGCTCTTTGATGTTAACTAACTTAAGACCAACTTCGATAATCCCTTGAGCAGTGCGCTTAACAAGCACTTTAATCTCACCAGCTTGTTGCTGAACAAACTCAGAAATTTCAGGATCGAGACTGCTATAGTCAAACTCTTTCCGAGCTAGTGAACGGTCAGAAGTGGGCATGGGAAGCGAACAAAATTGTGGAAAGGATAGACTTTCAATCATAACGATTACATAGCTAATCGGCTAGAAAAATTGTGCTGTGATATACCAAAATTTAGTAAAAAATGATATAAGTCGAAAGGGAGCGAAAGGGTTTTGAACAGATAGACTTATCTGGATACAATTTGCTTTCACAAGAGATAATTAAAATACTGAGAAAATCCCTGTAGAAAAGGGATAAAAAGCCTTCTTTTACCCACTAAAGATTAAAAAGTTTCTTTAACTTGCCGATGTAGCTTCTGGCTCAGGATTGCTTCACTTTTTGAATCAGAAATTTGGATCCAAATTCCTTCCAAACAGTAGAAATCCTTATTGCTCTGCTCCAGCCCGAACTCGCCCAGCAGCAGCCCTAACCACACCTCAACCATTGGTATCCCAAGTTCTTGCTGTAGTTCTACCAACGACACTGTTCGGGAGCGAGAGTGCTGTTGCATCCAGTGGGCGATCGCATTCACCCAGGCAGAAACATCTTCATTGTGGGCGACATCCAAAGCTCTGGCTTTGGCAGCCTCATCATCTACTTCACACTCAGATTGCTGATGCTCTAAAGCTTTTAAAAGAGCATCCTTATCTACGTGCCCAACAATCGAGTCTCCAGCAGCCGACTGAGATGACTCTCCAGAGCGAACATACTTGTACTCTGGCACCTGAATCAGATCATCCAGGTTTACATGGAGGGACTGACGTACCAGCAAGTCAACCAGTCCCTCTGCTGTTAAAACTGGTCCTAGTGAATTGTAACTTCGCTCCCAGGCATCAAGAATGGTGCTGGAACGAGAGGCATATATATTTGCTAATTGCACAAAAGCCTCACCTGCTACCGCTAAACGCAAGTGCTCTGGCACAAGAGTCATTGCCTGGTCTAGCATTTGACACAAGAAGGGCAAATCAGCCTCTTCTGGGATGTTAGCTGCGTCTTCCAGTTCCTTCCATAAGATCTGTTGTTCCAAGGATTTCTGTGCTTGAATCACGGTAAAGATGGCTTGAGTGGGCATGGTTTGAGCGGACATGCCATCGGGTCAATAGAAACCTGTGAGCCAAAAGCATTTAGTTCAATTCCATGGTGTTCTGAAAAGGCTCGTAGGACTCGGCGCAAATGAGCCTTAACTTGTCCTTCAGTAAGTCCTAAACAGTGGACTGGCTCAACTTTGGAGGCTAATTTTCCGCCGATCCATAGCTCAGCGCCAACGGCATGTACATCAGAACTAGCATTGCTGCGGTACATCTGGATGATTGCCACTGGGTATTCCAACAGCGGCACTTCTATTATACTTTCCTGCTCTTGGCTTTCTTGCTTCGTCTCTCCAGGATGCCGCTGGTGCCAACGTTTTTCAACGTTGCGCTGCCGATTCCTATACCAACAGCGACGAGAGCGACAAACTCTAGGATTCCAGCAGTTATCACCATTCTTGCCATGTAGTTCCCTAACTTCGGTCATAGAAAGTTCAGAGCAAGTGATGCATTTCTTAGGAGGATTGCGGGGCATAGCGATCACACCCGTTAAGAAAACAACCTAGCAAGTGGGAAAGAAAAGCTAGGGAGCAGAGGACTTGTCAATTCGTCCTGAGAGAATAGAGTTGCCACCAGTCGCAGGGAAGCTCCGTCTCGGCGATAAACTTCAAGCTGTTTTGCTGAATAGTCAATGAGCCAGTATTCTTGAACACCCCTGGCAGAATAGAGCCTCAGTTTGAGATCCCGGTCGCGGCGCTGGTTCTGTGGACCAGGAGATATCACCTCTGCAACCAACTCAGGCGCAGCTATTAGGTGCCCAGCATCATCTAGTAAAACAGCTAAACGTTGATGACTTGCCCAAACAACATCAGGAATGACATTATCAGCCTCAGAGAAAATTATGCCAGGAGCAATTGCTGCACGACCACTACCAGTTGAGAATGACCAGGCATCCAGAGCAGCAAAGACTCTACCACAAATTTCTTGATGATCCCAGTGAGGTGCCCTAGTCACGAATAACTCTCCATCAATAATCTCATAGCGATCGCCATTATCAGGTAGGAGTTCCAGATCTTTGGTAGTCCAGCGAAAGGGCTCTGTAATTGGCTGGGTCATAAGAAGTCTGCTGATACTGTATTGCCCTGATTATAGAGCTTCCAATTATTCTTTTTGAAAAGTAAAATACCTGACCATTAATTTTAGTCTGACTTTAGTCTAATAAAAGATATTGATAATATATCTTATATTAAGCAGGTGCTATAATCGCCATAACCTGACCCAAAAGTTGTCCGGTCACGACAGAATATGCCTTGGAGCTGTTTACCAAAAGCAAAATTGGACTGCAAACAACTGCCATGTTGACTCGCCCATCAATTCAGCAAACAGATCCGCCTCGACCTGCCAAAGAGACCCTACCTACCATGTATGACCTGCCGAGTGAGGACCCGGAGGAAGCTGGTTTGCCTGACGAATTCCATGATCTGCAACCCCAACTTCTAAGCGCTACCTTTCGGTTGCCAGATTATCCGAGAGAGCAGGTGTTTACAGCCAGTGACCTTAATCTCTACTACGATGTCTGGCATCCACTGTGGTACAAGCGACCGGATTGGTTTGGCGTTGTAGGTGTTCCCAGACTCTACGAGCGACGCGAACTGCGATTGAGTTATGTAGCGTGGCAGGAAGGAGTAGATCCTTTCGTGATGGTGGAATTACTCTCTCCCAGTACAGAAAAAGAAGATCTAGGAACTAGTGAACGCAACCCAGAGAAGCCACCAACTAAATGGGAAGTCTACGAGCAGATTCTACGAGTGCCTTACTACATTGTGTACGACCGTTACACAACTCAACTACGAGCGTTTGGTCTCAGTGAAGGATATTATCAAGCGCTAGAGGTGGTGAATTCTAGAATTTGGCTATCAGGGCTAAAGATCGGATTGGGGGTGTGGCAGGGTAGGTTTGAGGAGATTGAAGAAAACTGGTTACGTTGGTATGACACAAACAGCAACTGGGTTCCCACAGAGACAGAATCTACCCAACAACAGCTTGAACAGGAGCGGCTGCGGACGGAGCAGGAGCGGCAACGAGCAGAGAGAGAGCAGCAGCGAGCTGAGCGATTGGCAGAGCGCTTACGGGCAGCAGGTATTAATCCTGATGAAGTAGTATGAGTTACCTTGGTGATGATGCTCTACCCCCAATCAAACTCATCCCTTTCCCTACAACAGGGGCAGAATCCACTACTCATGCCCCTAGAAAGCCAGGTAGATCTGCCAGAATTCAAACTTCGCATGACCTGCGCTGGATTAAAGTTCAAGAGTTTCTCCGTAGCAGTGGTTTATCCCCCAACACTCGCAAAGTTTACGAACGAGAGTTGAAGCGGTTCCTCAACTGGACGGAGCTGCACTGGCAAGAGTTGCGCTCGCGCCACATCGGGCAATACAAAGAGTACCTGATGGAGCAGGTTGAAACAGAGCAGAAGCAGCGGTTGTCAAAAAACAGTATCAATACAGCTCTCACTGCACTTAAGAGCTTCTTCAATTGGCTCAACCTGACCTACCCGGAAATTTTAAATGCTAATCCCACAGTAGGGGTGAAGTTTGAGAAGGTGCCCATACCTCCAGCCCAGAGTTTGACTCCCGAACAGGTACAGCAAGTGTGGGCGGCGCTAGAGTTTTTGGGTGAAACTCAGCAGCGGGACACAGCACTGGTTCACATCCTCAGTCATGGACTACGGGCAGGGGAGATAGTAACGCTGAATGTAGCGGCGTTCGATGGCAGACTATTATTCCTGGCCGACACTAAAACTGATGAGCCGCGTCTAGTGCCGTTGCGTAGAGAAAGTTGCGAGGTCGTCAAGGATTATCTTCAGTGGCGGGAGTTACAGGGAGAAGTACTGATGAGCGATCGCCCTCTAATTTTGTCTCATCACAATGGATGTCGTGGAGAACGATTGAGCTATCACGGTATTTATTTCGCAGTGGAAAGGATTGGAGAACTGGCAGGGATTCCAGATTTGCATCCCCATCAGTTTCGGCATAGCTATGCGACAAATCTATTGTTGCAAGGGCTTGATCCAAGTCATGCCAAACGCTTGACTGGGCATCAAAGTGAGAAGGCGTTTCGGCGTTATACTCTGCGGAGCGAGCAGGAGGCGGCGATCGCGGCTTACTATCGAATAATTGGAGAGGAGCCGGAGGAAGACTTTTGAGGTCGGCTCTCAGAGAAATCCTTTGGATGAAAAATCACCCCTTCACAAGATTCTTCCATCTGTAAATTTTCCATTGATTAGGTCACCTGAGCGGGAAACCAAAGTTGCTGCCACTGCCGATTGAGTTCAACTATACGCAGCAGACTTAAGGCTCTGCTACCCAAAGGTCTCCAACTCATCGCTTTCTTCTTCTGACGGCGTCCAACTGTTAAATCTACCCCCTTCTCCATCCGCCCACTACCAATGGTTTTACCAGCGCGGCGACGTCGATTGTAGTTAACAATTTCCACCTGGTGTTTTTCGAGGTAACCAACTAATTCTGACCACTTCTCTTGATTTCTAACTGTTACCTGAGTTCTCAAATACTCCAAGGCATTGTCAACTAATCCCAGCCAGAGTTGCGGAATCAAAAACTTCAGATGGATAGTTTTTTTCTGATTTGTTGACAGCAATCATCGACATGAGTTGTCGGAGCTTTTTACAGAGGTGATACCAATCTAAAATCACAGTGACTGCCACCCCAAAGATGGCAAGCAGCCTGTTACGAATGACTCTAGCTCCATCAGTAATGGCTACTATGTTTAAGAAGCGAGTTTCATCACCATACTCTTGCATAACTTTAGCTTGCATCACAGTAGCTAAGGAAAGCAAGTCCTCACCTTCTGCATTCATAGGGGCAGTGATATACTCA
>JAFAVL010000681.1 GCA_019242465.1 Chroococcidiopsidaceae cyanobacterium CP_BM_RX_35
GTCGATCCTAAGACCAATAAGACTCGTAGCGAATTGGTCAAAGAACTGTTCGAGAAAGCCTTGAATAAGCCCAAGGTCAATATCCGGACTGAAGCCCTGAAATCAGACGACCCGCAAGGAACGCCACCAGCTATGGTTCTGTTGCCAGAGGTGCTACGCCGTTTCCGGGAGATGAATGCTTTAATGCAGCAGCAAGCCGTTCAGTTTCCGGAAGAGCATGTTCTGCTGGTGAACACGGCTCACCCACTGATCCAGAACTTAGTCAACCTGAGCCAAGGTAGTATCTTGCAAGCGGGTAGTCAATCTCCTTTAGGGGAACTAGCCAACCTCATTTGTCACCATGTCTACGATTTGGCGCTAATGGCTCAAAAAGGATTTGACGCCGAAGGGATGAAGGACTTCGTAGAGCGTTCCAATCAAGTCTTAACTAGGCTGACGGAACGCGCCGCTAGTTGAGGGTTGAAACTCCCAGTTTATAGCTCCAGTCTTTTTTAGAGACGCATAAGTAAGGTGGGCAATGCCTACCTTACTTTCGTAGACTACACCTGCAACAACCACTATTGTTAGCTATGGCTCTAAAATAGTAGACTGCACTATGCTTCAAACCAACCAAATCCGGAGTCTCCCTATGTCTCGTAAGTGCCAACTCACAGGTAAAAAGGCAAATAATGGCTATGCCATTTCCCACTCCCACCGTCGCACAAAAAAGCTGCAAGAAGTCAACCTGCAGTGGAAGCGAGTTTGGTGGTCCCAAGGCAATCGCTGGGTAAGACTGCGACTTTCTACTAAAGCAATTAAGACCTTAGAAACTAAAGGTTTAGCTGCGATGGCGAAAGAAGCTGGAATCGACCTAAATCGCTATTAAGGGGTTCTAACTGGGGGCTTTAGCTGGTGAGCAGTTCTCAGCAATTGACCGCAATTATATATTGTTCTGGATAACGCAGCCCTGCTGCGCTCCCTTTGGGTACCACCTTCTCTATTCGACGCAGCTCATAGATTTCTTTTTTGTATGGAGAATAGGAGATTCGAACTCCTGACCTCTGCGGTGCGATCGCAGCGCTCTACCAACTGAGCTAATTCCCCTCAATTCATCTATTATCTTATCACCCAAGAAAAGCTGTACCTCCAACCACGTCAGGAGTAAGCCTCTTGCACCCGCTCAACTTCTAGATCGCAAAGATAATCCACCGTCCAGTCGGCAAGTCTTTGAAGCATGTGGAAAGGATAAGTATGGGCAACTCCCACGACTTGCATCCCAGCCCGTTGCGCCGCTTCAATCCCTACCGGGGTATGTTCAATTGCGAGACATTCTGACACCTGAATGTTGAGATCAGGATAGAGCTGATTCAAACGCTCTACTGCTAAAAAATAACCATCCAGTTCTGGCTCACTGGTTGCAACCTCATCTGCCGCTACGATCACCTTAAAGTATTCAGCCAGTGTTGCTCGGTTTAACACCAATTTCACTGCCTCAAGTGGGCTATTGCTAACCACCGCTAGTTTTAGCTCTCTGGCTCTCAACTGGAAAGTTAGATCCTCCAAGCCTGGATAGAGAGGTAATTTTTCCAATTGCTTGAGTTGCTGCTGATAGACTTGAGTTTTCCGGTTTACCAATTGGGTTAAATAGCTTTCACTTAGAATTCGGCTCCGACGAGTGAACAGCTCGTTGAGACAGGCGCGATCACTTCTACCAAGACAAACTTGGCGGAACTCCCCTGGTTGAGGTCGAAGATTTTCCTGAATTAGGAGCTGCTCGATGATCTCCCCGTGGAGCGGCTCATCGTTAATAATAATGCCGTTGAAATCGAACAAAACTGCCTTAAGCATACTTCATGCTGGTGCCGGAACTCCCTCCCAGTCATCTCCATATGTCGGTGTAGGGGTATAGTTGGAGTTCCTACGGCTAGCTGACGCCGAGGCAGCTGAAGTTGGGATAGGTTTAACGCCACGAGTGACTTGATGTACTAACCACAGCTCTTGAGTTTGAACTGCTTCAAACCCCGCTGCTCCCATCCATGCATCCACACTCTCAGCGGCGAAGTCACGAATATAGGGCTCCTCAAACACATTATTGAGCCACTCTAGCTGCCGCAGCGTTTTTTGACTGCCGTCTAAGATCAAAACTTCCCCACCGACTTTCAGCAGCCGATAGCTTTCGCGCAGAATTGACTGAGAGACGGTCGGCGGCGTCTCATGAAACAACAACGAAGCTGTCACCATATCAAAAGAAGCATCGCTAAACCCAGTCTGCTCAGCATCACCATGCAACCAGTGGATGCTTAAACCAGCTTTACGGGCTTTGTCTTCAGCTCTAACCAACATGTAGGGCGACAAGTCCAAACCTATAACTTCCGCCTGAGGGAAAGCTTGCTGCAACATGAGTGTTGTGGAGCCAGTGCCACAACCCAAGTCTAGGATTCGTCTAGGGCTACCCTGAATAGCATCTATCAAGCCTTGGCGTACCATTGTCTCATTAGGAGGCAAAACGTACTGGGTAATTGGGTCATAAGAAACTGCCGCACCGGGGTTGAGATATCCACCCTCAATGCCATGAAAGTTCTGACTGCCATAGTACGTAGGGATTTTTATCTCTGGTCGCCGGAAGCGATCGCTCTCTTTTTGCCAATCAATACTCTTGGCATAACGCCGTAACCCTTCCTCATCAATCATGAACCGCACCACAGGGGCTAAAAAACTTTCCCAGATTGTGTCTTGACGAACTGCCATAAAAAATCTAACTAGATCAGTGTGAATAGCTTCTATCGCTCTTGAGTGCGGCTTCGCCAATACAAGGAAACTCCCTTGGCTACCCAACTACGACTTCCTCTTTACAAAGTCTACCTCTGTATTATGGAGTAGTATAATGTATTATAAGCAAAACTACCCTTGATGGATTTGTAGCCACTACAGGGATTAGTACATCTGGACGCGCTAATACTAATAGCCACGACGCCGGGCGACTGATGTCTCGCAATAAAGCGAAAAACCACTTCTCACTAGATGATTTAATTCAGCAAACTCAAGGAGTGGAATGCCGCAAGGATAACGGGGTGCTGGATGAAATTCCTGGTACTTATAAACCAATAGACGAGGTGATGAGTAACCAATCGGATCTCGTCGAGATTGTAGCAACGCTGAAGCAAGTCATTTGCGTCAAAGGTTGAATTGGTAAGCAAGATTACCAGAACCTTAATGAGAGTTCAAAGGAGTTTCAAGAAAATTACTGAATTTTGAAACTCCTTGCTAACCGCCGTATATTTACTGAACACCTTAAATTTTCGGCTAGCTCCAGCAACCCGTGCTGCTGTGCTGAAATTGGCAAATGAAGAACCTTAAACGCTCAACTCAGCCAAAATTCTTTCAGCCTCAGCACAAAGGGCAGCGTGACAGCAACCATTACTAGCAAGCAAACCACCCCACTGATTCACATCACCCTGGTTGTAGTGCAACGGGGTGCCATCAAAATGGGTGAACTGACCACCTGCTTCGGTCAAGATTAACTCTGGAGCGGCTAAGTCCCAGTCTTTAGGGGCCGACTTGCCCGAAAGCGAGATGTAGACATCTGCCTGCTGTTCAACAATCTGGGCGATTTTGCAACCGATACTGCCAACATAGTGTTGATTTTGGCAGGGCAACTGTTGCAGGAGTGCTTGAAATCTTTGACCGCGATGAGTCCGACTGACGACTAGAGTTAAGTCTTCAACTCTATCGCGCCTTGAAACCTGTAGAGGCGTTTGTATGCCATTGC
The DNA here is from genome assembly GCA_019242465.1 of Chroococcidiopsidaceae cyanobacterium CP_BM_RX_35. Next base: position 3,749 of record JAFAVL010000681.1, read on the forward strand.
GAGTCTCTACAAACGCACCACCACCTTTTGTGGCGTAGTACAACTTTTCAGCTTCAGGCCATGCCACTACTGCTAACACTGGGCGTCCTGCGTTAACTAGGGCAATGTGAACCGCATACTCCCCAGTTTTGTCAATAAAATCTCGCGTGCCGTCTAAGGGATCAATAATCCACACCCAAGCCTGGTTCGACTGTCTATCTGCTTGAGCTTGATAAGTCTCTTCACTGACATAGCTCCAGTCTTGATCGCCCAAATTAGCTTGTAGCCTCTCCAAAATATAGTGATTGACAGCCAGATCTGCGGCAGTGACAGGTCCATCTGGCTTATCTTGAATTTCTAAACTGCCGTCTTCCAGTTTGCCGTGGTAGTAAGACCGTAAGAGATATGATGCTCCCCAGCCGATGGAACGGGCAATTGCCAAGATTTCCTGTAAGTCTTTCATTCATCTACACTATGCTCTAACCAACGGCGCGTGCCAAAAAATTGACAAGAACGAGCAGCAACCTTTGCCGCTGCTGCCAGGGCATTGGTAAAATTCCTTTGCAGGATGTAATGACAGAAAGCACCATGGAATGCATCCCCAGCCCCTAGTGTATCAACTGCGTCAATTTGAGGCACCTCTACAGTACTAGACGTACCCTGGGAAAGGTATCGAATAGGTTTCTCCCCTTGAGTAATCGCAATATGGGGGATTCCAGCTGCAGCCAGATAAGCAAAGACTTCCGCAGTACTGTGGCAACCAGGTGGAGAGAAATTGACAGAGCAAATAGCGTAATCGACAAAGGGCAATACATGTTCAAATCCAGGCTTCCAGCTGCCACCATCGATCGCTACGGGAATGCCCTTGGCTTTAGCGAGCTTGGCAATGCTTTGTCCGACTGCCATTTGATGCCCATCAATTAGCACAACATCAATTCCCAATAAAATATCTTTAGCTAAGCGATCGCTCTCCACTTGACTCTTGAGGGCATTGATCGAAACCACAGCCCGTTCACCTGTACCCTGAGTAACAATGATAGAGGAGACAGGCGGCAGCTGAGATTGGTCGGGGTCGAGGTCGGCGATCACGATCTTCAAACTTGCCAGATCAGCTCGAATCAGTTGCGTGATGGGATGAGCGCCGACAACACCTAACAGCTCCGCTTGATTCCCCAACCGACTGAAGGTGACAGCAGCATTTGTTGCTGGACCGCCAGCTGCAACAGTATAGTCAGAGGCAACAATTTTCTGATTATGACTGGGAACAGAGGTCGTCAGATAAACCATATCTAGCGTAACTAGACCAACAAATAGCCCACGATGAGTTGCAATCGGTTTCATTGAGAAATTAAGGATTATGCCCACTGAACCAACACCTGGAACCCTCTATATAGTGGGAACTCCCATTGGCAACCTAGAAGATATCACCTTTCGTGCGGTGCGAATTCTGCAAGCGGTGGATACGATAGCGGCAGAGGACACGCGCCACACTGGAAACCTTTTACAACACTTTCAGATTAAAGCATCTCAGCTGAGTTATCACGATCACAATTACCAAAGTCGCATTCCAGAGTTAATCGAGCAACTCAGTCAGGGGAAGACAATCGCTTTGGTGACTGATGCTGGCACTCCTGGAATCTCTGATCCTGGCTACGATCTCGTCAAAGCTTGTATTACTGCTGGATTCCCTGTAGTGCCGATTCCAGGACCTAGCGCAGCGATCACTGCACTCAGCGCCTCTGGACTACCAACAGCACAATTCGTCTTTGAAGGTTTTTTACCACCGAAAGGTCAAGCTCGGCAAGAGCGGTTGCAAACAATGCAGACAGAATCTCGCACTCTCATATTCTACGAAGCGCCCCACCGCCTGCGGCAAACTCTCCAGGACCTAGCGGCAGTTTTGGGTAAAGAGCGGCAACTGGTACTGGCAAGAGAATTAACTAAACTGTACGAAGAATTCTGGCGGGGTAGCATTGAAGACGCGATCGCTCATTACAGTAAACGTGAGCCTCAAGGAGAATACACTCTGGTTGTTGCTGGTCTACCGCCAGCTAAACCCCAGCTTACAGAAGCAGAACTCAAAAGTGAGCTGCAACAGATCATGGCTCAGGGAGTATCGCGATCGCAAGCTAGCCGCCAGTTGGCAAAAGTGACTGCTCATTCCCGCCGCCAACTCTATCAAATAGCTCTGAGCCTTCCTGCACCTATTCAAGACACTATTGAGCCATCTTTAACCACCCAAAAACTTGATTAACAGTTAGTGCGAGTTTTATTTCCGGCAATACAGGCAAGGAATCATTTTCCTGGAGCAGCACTGGCTGTCGCTCTGGTAAAAACACTAAGATACTGAGATCGTCAGGATCGATAAACCAGCCAAGGCGGCTGCCACACTTTAGGCAATGGAGAATGTTGCCAATCACTTTATTGGCTTTCTGCTCTGGAGAGAGAATTTCAATTGTCCAATCTGGCGGCAGTTTAAAGTCATCAGGCACTTCATTATTAACAGTGAATGGTATACGCCCCCACTGAAATACTGCTACATCGGGTACGATTGAGCGCCCTCCAAAGCTACACCTTAGTTCAGGAAACGCATAAGCAATTCCCTGATCCTCAGCAACCTGATTAACAGCAGCACAGAGTTTACCTTGCAAGCGACTATGTCTCCCTTTAGGCATAGGTTTTTGAACAATCGCACCATCAATATATTCGCTAGCAGGTTTCGTTTCTGGGAGCTTCAAGAAATCCTCTAAGGTGAGAGGTTGGGTAGTAGTGGAAGTCATGACTGATCGTCCAAGGACGGGTTAGATTTTAAATTATCATTCAACCTGCTTAAAAGCAGAAAACTCACAAATTGAATGGAACGGACAATGCCGACAATGAAAACCCGGATTTGCAGGAAAAACCTGACTAAATTCATAGGGATTTTGTCGGTACTGGCTTAAATCTTGCTGGTGCTTCTGTGCCACCAGTGCTAGTTGAGTCTCAATCCCGTCTAGTTGGCTAGAGGTAAGATGAATCAAATCTGATTGCTTACACTGCTCTAGGTTGTAGAACGAAGCCACTGCCTGCTGCTGCGGATAGAGATAGCGAGCTGCCAGTAAGTAAACTAAAGCCTGCCTTTGATCGAAGGCTGATTTCCCAGTTTTGAAATCTAAAATATGCAATGTTCTATCAGCCTCAGTAAAAACGCAGTCCATCGCTGCATATAGCTGGAAGCAATAATTTTCCCACTTGATCGCAATTGGTCTAGGAAACCCTTCATCCCCTCTAGTCAAGAGGACAATTCGTTTCCCTACTAACACTGGAGCATTGCGATAGTTTTTCAGAATTTGTATAACACGCTGCTGCACTTCAGAAGTCGATTTATTCAATCGCAGCAGCCGCGCCACTCTCTCCACCCCATCTGGTAGCTGCAACAACTGGGTGTGCTGGTGAAATTCATAGACACCTTTTTGGGCAAGTAAGCCAATCCGTTGAGGGGGAGTCACTTGAGCCAATAGGGCTTTGACTGCTGGTTCATTCTGCCGCGCTTTAATAAATCCCCGTTTCATCTGACAATGCCAGCGTTCTTGCCCTACAGCAGGAGCAACTAAGGACCAAAGGTTATAACTAGCGAAGGACCGCCCCGAAATTGGCATTGTGCTGGGTATCAGTGAGTAGAAACGCAGGTTGAATGATGGCTACATGCAAAGTAAACCGCTACATATAGTATTAATGATGAACAACAGTAAGTGGCAAATAATGAGCGCTAGTAGCGATTCTCGCAAGATCGAGCAGCTCTGTGGAAGTCGAGGCGGTTGGGACGAGGCTCCCTCGTCCCTTTATCCGCCGTGCCGGAGCCACCGTAGGCGTTGCCTTGAGTTTGGCACTGACGGGTGGCGGGGGATTATTGCTGATGACTTTACTTTCCCTAACGTCCGAAGAGTGACGCGGGCGGTTGCTAGTTACCTTGAAACTGCCTATAACAAAGACAGACCTGTTCTAATTGGCTACGATACCCGCTTCCTCGCTGACCAATTCGCCCGTACTGCTGCTCAGGTGCTAGCTGAGTTGGGATGGACAGTGAAAATAGCTGAGCGGGATTGCCCAACACCAGTTATTGCCTACAATGCGCGTTACCTACATTCAGCTGGGGCACTGATGTTTACAGCTAGCCACAATCCTGCCCCTTACTGTGGCATTAAATACATTCCTGACTATGCTGGTCCTGCGACTCCTGAGATCACTGACTCAATTGTGGCAAAGATCGCAAATGCTATAGATACCTCATTTAGTGTTCATCAAAGTAGTCAAATCTCTACCTTCGATCCGAAACGCGAATATCTGCAATTTATTTACACCCTACTGGATGTCAATCGGATTCGCAGCGCCCAACTGAAGGTGAAGTACGATGCCCTTTATTCTACCTCTCGCGGCTACCTAGATGTCGTCTTAGAACACTGCGGTTGCGAGCTAGAAACCTTCCATGCCTACCGGGATGTCCTATTCGGTGGTGGGATGCCAGAACCAAAGGGAGAACAACTGGTTGATTTGGTGGCAGCCGTCAAGCGAGATCGGGCAGATTTGGGTCTAGCAACTGATGGAGATAGCGATCGCGTCGGGATTGTTGATGAACGAGGCAACATTCTATCCCCCAATACAGTCTTGTTAGTGCTGGCACGCCACCTGATTAACAATAAAGGGAAGACAGGGGCAATCGTCCGCACGGTTGCCACTACCCACCTACTCGACAACCTGGCGACCAAATACGGACTAGAAATTTACGAAACCCCGGTAGGCTTCAAATATATTGGGGAAAAAATGCGTCAAACGACTGTGCTAATTGGAGGAGAAGAATCGGGCGGCTTAAGCATCGGCGATCATATTCCTGAAAAAGATGGTATTTTAGCCGCTATGCTTGTAGCAGAAGCGATCGCCTATGAAGGCAAGCCCCTCAGCCAACTGGTAGCAGAAGTGCTTGCCGAAGCTGGTGGTCCCTTCTACAATAAGCGTCTCGATCTCAAGCTGGACGACGCTCACAAAACAGTCATTATCGAATCCTTCACCAAGCACCCACCGACAAGCATCGCTGGTCTCACAGTCAAGGAGATCAGCCGCAAAGATGGCGTTAAACTTTACTTAGAAGACGGC
>JAFAVL010000697.1 GCA_019242465.1 Chroococcidiopsidaceae cyanobacterium CP_BM_RX_35
AGACAATCCAGGTCAGCAAAACAATTTTCTGCTTGCTGTATCAAAAACCTCAGATCCAACAGCGGGTTGGACTGGTTTTACAATTAACAGTGATTCAACTGGCACTCGCTGGGCCGATTATCCCACCTTAGGCTTTAACAAAGATGGTGTCTATCTAGCGGCAAATATGTTTCCGATCACTAGTAGTAGTAACTGCTCTCAGTGTACAACAACGATTGTTGCAGTACCGAAGAGCAGCCTGCTAGCGGGTACGGACACTAACTATACAAAGTTTGAAAATCAAAATCCCAACAGCACAGGATTTTCTGTGCAGCCCCTTGTTAATCTAGACAACAATGGGCTGGCGGAGGCTTTGCTGTCTAGCTATAATACACCAGCCGGTGTATTAAAGAGATCTGACATTACTGGAAGTATAAATACACCGGGCACAGTACAGCTAAACGGCTCTCATGGTACTACCAATCCTGCACCCAGTGTTCAAGACGGGTCTAGTACCACGTCAATAGGATCTAATCAATTTGGAAATCCGATAGCGGTTACTGACCCAGATATTCCGGCTCTCCCTATGCTTTCTGGGGGTCAGACATCTTCGCCGACGCTCTCCACAAGTAACGGATTTATTTCCATCAAACCTTATAACACCGCGTCACCTGCCCAGCAACCTGGTGGTCAGAATACTATAGATACGGGAGACACTCGCTTGAGTTCGAATGTGACCTTGAAAAACGGAATTATCTGGGGGTTGCGAGACGTGCAAGACCCTAATAGTCAACGTGCAGCACTGCGCTTTTTCAAGATTAGAGCTAGCGACAATACAGTTCTCCAAGACCAGTTGATTGGCGACCCGAATTCTGATTATTACTACGGTTCAATTGCTGTCAACTCATCAAATAACATCGTAATTAGCTTTAGTCGTTCGAACAGCCAAGAGTACGCTAGTAGCTATGCTGTGTTAGGTGAGCCTGACTCCTCAGGCAAGACAACGTTCAACCCTCCAGTCCTACTACACTCAGGGCAAGCTAGTTACCAGAGATTAGACAGTAATGGCATAAACCGTTGGGGTGATTACAGCGCAACCGTCCTCGATCCGAGCGACCCCTCTGGCTCTACTTTCTGGACATTTCAGGAAACTGGTGATGTCCTTGCTGACAATTGGAATACTGAAATCATTCAGCTTAAAATCAATCAACCTGCTAATGTCCCTGAACCTAGTTCGATTTTGGGTTTATTTATGTTCGGTGCCTTAGGGATCAGCTCCCTGCTGAAACGCAGTCACCAGCAGAGTTAATAATGGAGGTAAGCGGACTCGAACCGCTGACATCCTGCTTGCAAAGCAGGCGCTCTACCAACTGAGCTATACCCCCGAAAACGCTAAGGAAAGTAGACAGTTCAAACTGCCCTCATTATCATAACTCCTATGGCGCATTTACACACAGGATTAAGTGAAAAAATCTGGGGATATGTCATCCTAAAGCTTACTCCTGTAGGTTAGGTAGCGAAAATCCCTTGGAGTAGAGGTTATGACCCAGGTTGTTGCAGCATTCTATAAATTTGCGAGTCTGCCAGACTTTGCCAAGAAACGACACTCTCTGTTGTCTTACTGCCAGATGCAAGGAGTTAGAGGGACAATTCTGCTGGCAGCAGAAGGTATTAACGGGACAATCGCGGCTGTTTCGCCTGAGGCAATTGCCTCAGTTCTATCTTTTTTGCGCTCTGATCTACGTCTAGCAGACCTAGAACACAAAGAGTCTTATGCTGAACTCCCGCCGTTTGACCGCATGAAAGTACGGTTGAAGTCAGAAATTGTCACTTTAGGTTTGCCCGAAATCAATCCTAATGAGCAAGTCGGCACCTACGTGAGCCCTGAGGACTGGAATGCCCTGATCTCAACCCCAGAAGTAACTGTACTCGACATCCGTAACGATTATGAGGTGAATATCGGTACCTTCCAAGGAGCGCACAATCCGAAAACTTCTTCATTCCGTCAATTCCCAGATTACGTTCGCAATCAGCTCGATCCGACTAAACACAAAAAGATTGCTCTGTTTTGTACTGGTGGCATTCGCTGTGAAAAAGCTTCATCATTCATGCTGAATCAAGGGTTTCAAGAGGTCTATCACCTCAAAGGTGGCATTCTCAAGTACTTGGCAAAAGTCCCAGCAACAGAGAGTTTGTGGCAGGGGGAGTGTTTTGTCTTCGATCAGCGCGTTGCTGTTGGTCACGGGTTGGCAGTAGGAACCCATAAGCTCTGTCAAAGCTGTGGTTATCCAATTTCTGCAGCTGTTCGGCCCTCCCCTCAGTACCGAGATATTGTCTGCCCCTACTGTTGACAATATCCCCGCTGCACAAAACCAGATGACCTCTCCTCCTAATGGAGGATTTTTTTGTTTTTATCCCAAATCGAGTTTAAAAACAGTAAAATTAGATACAGAATATAAAACGTTCATCTCCATTGGTGCTTGAAGCCAAATGAGACGGAAGTAGGGATCGCTCCCGAAGGAACGCGCCTCTGTTAACTCAAGGGTTTGCCGGAGCCTCCTCCAAACGCTTGAGCAAGCTCAAAAGCTCTCAGTTACCAAAAGGCGAAATTATGAAACTTTTCTATCGCGGTGTTAATTACGAATACAATGCCTCCGACGTTCCACTCGAAGATCAGAATAGAACTGTTGACGCAGCTCATGCACCTCAGCCGACTTTACAGCTGAGATACCGTGGGAACACCTATCTAGTTAACCCTCATGCCGAAGCTGTCGCAGATCCTAACTCACATGCGGTCCACAACCTAAGCTACCGTGGCATGACCTATCGCGTGAATGGCTCTGTGCAAGCAGATGTTAGAGGTGTATTTCCTAAACTGGCGCTAGTCTGGTAAGTGTTCAGTGATAGCTCTTGTCTAAAGAAAATTCCATATGCCAAAACAGAGAATGCATAAAGCAAGCATCACAGGTGCGCTCACTTTATGCTTTCTCTTGTCAGTTGGGTAGCATTTCTCCTAGAGCTGATTCCTCTCCTTAACTGCTTGCTGTAAGCTAGGTCTCGACATCATAGCGATCTGTTCTTCCTACCTGTGCAGCTGCTTGTGAGCCTGTCGGTGTCGCAGCAGATGTGATTACATACTCGGGATAAGCCGGAATACCATGCTCGTGAAGGTCCAATCCTTCCAATTCGCCCTCTTTTGAAACCCGTAATGTTCCGGTTAAATTCACCAGAAACATCACTCCCATAGCTACAGCGAACGTAGAGAGAGTGATGATCAAACTGCCAATGATTTGTGCAGTCAACACTTGCGTCCCACCACCAAAAAATAGCCCTCTTAACGGTGCCGAGGTATCGGCTCCAAAAGGACCAGTCGCGCCGAACTCACCAGTGGCAAATAAACCAAGGGACAACGTTCCCCAGATACCGCAAAAGCCGTGAACGGGAACCGCGCCAATGGGGTCGTCAATCCGCAGCCATTCTAGGAGTTCAACGCCCAGAACAACAAGCACACCTGCCACTGCTCCAAGGATAATGGCACCAGTCGGGTTGACCCAATAGCAGGGACAGGTAATTGCGACTAAGCCTGCCAAGAATCCATTGACTGTGAAACCTAAATCCCACTTCTTTGTCATTGGGAAGGCAACGAACATTGCCGCTAAACCTGCCCCACATGCTGCCAATGTCGTGTTAGCAGCAACACGTCCAATTCCCTGAAAGTCCAGCGCTGAAAGCGTCGAGCCTGGATTGAAACCGTACCACCCAAACCACAGGATGAGACCACCTGATGCGGCGATGACTAGGTCATGTGGCAACATGGGTCCACCCCCATCACGCTTGAAGGTGCGACCCAAGCGCGGACCAAGAGCGATCGCCCCTGCTAGTGCAATGAACCCGCCAATAGTATGAACAACTGTAGAGCCAGCAAAGTCGTGGAAACCTATCCCCAGAGAGGGTAGGAAATGGTCTTTGGTGCCCATCGTTGCTAGAAACCCGTCTGGTCCCCAAGCCCAGTGACCAATAATAGGATAGATGAACCCGGAAACGGCAACGCTGTAAAGCAGATCGCCAACAAATCCTGTCCGCCCAATCATCGCCCCAGAGGTAATCGTCGAGCAGGTGTCAGCAAAGGCGAACTGAAAGATCCAGACCGCTAGGAACGCTACGCCTGTACTTTCATAAGTGGCGGGAGCCCCCCCCAAGAAAAACCAGTGATGACCAATAAATCCATTACCTTCACTAAACATGAAGGCAAAGCCAATAGCATAGAACAAAATGCCGCAAAGACATGTATCGACAATACACTCCATCAAGACGTTAACAGTTTCGCGAGAGCGGCAGAAGCCAGCCTCCAGCATCGTAAAGCCTACCTGCATCGCGAACACAAGGAAGGCAGCTATTAAAGTCCAGACGGTGTTAATTGGATTGACGATGTCATTACCCTTAAGTACAGGATCGGCAGCAAGAGCCGCTGAACCTGCGAAAGTCGAGGCGAAAGTTGAAATGAGGGGAATTGCCATCAAAAGAAGTGCAATGGCCGCGACTTTACCTAGCAGCAGGAGGTAAGCGTAGCGCCTCCATTCAGGATCACGTAGCCGCTGCCACAACCGCATCTTCTTGTTAACTCGTTGAGATAGTCGAGTCCGCATCAAGAATTTCTTCAGTGTAGGACGAATCCCGTTCTTAACGCGAAAAGAGCCTTTCTCCACCAGGGCAAATCCTGCTTCCAAAAAAATTACCAAAAAGCCAGTGACCAAAGCCCAGGTAACGGTCATTGATGTCGCTACTCCCGTGCCGAGCATTAGCAAGTTGCCGAGCAAAAAACCGAGTATTGGCAGCCATCGCCACAATTTTTTAGATTTCATCTGTTCTGTTCCCTCGCCTGATTGGCGCAGCCTCATGTTAGCCTTGTTTCAATTTGCAATTTCATATCCGGGAGCGGCTATAGCAGACATAGCAGTCCTGAATTTTTTGACCGCAGAAGTTCTGCTCTTGAAAAGCAGTAGTCAACGCTGCTTTCTTCGCCGTGCAACGACGGTGCATCGTTGACCTGACTTGACTAGTTGGTGGCTCTTTCCCGGCTTGTAATTCCTAGCAGTCAAACTGACTGAAGAGTACTTGCCGCATACACCAAGACATAGTGATGTAAGTTAAACAGCCGTCTCTAGACACTGCTCAACGTTTAGACTTGTTTAGTTTTCTCTGAATACATCTACAGGTATATGTCTAGGCAGTTCTGTATCCTAGGTAACAAAATTCTGCCTTCACTTTTTGTGGACATTTACAATAGATGGAATCTAGAGTCACAAAAACTTTCAAAATGCCAGATCCATTAATGTATCAGCAGGATACCTTTGTCATCCTGGAAACCAACCAACCAGAACAATTTCTGACAACGACCGAACTTTTGAACAAGCTTAAGGGAATTTTGGCTCAACGACAGCAGGATCTACCGCGAGAACTACAGAAATTCATGTCTGTTGAGGCGCAAGCGCGGTATTTAATAGACACTAGCTGCGAACTAGATGTGGGACCAGGAAAGTATTTACAGTGGTATGCAGTTCGTTTGGAGAAATAATTTTAATCTACCTTGGGAGTAGCTATCAGCGCTAGTTCAATCTCGTCTTTACCTGGCTGTGATACTTCAACCTTAACTCCCGGACCGAAAAAGTTCGTCATTTTCTGCTGCTTCTGCTGCCAAACCTCTAGAGGCAGCAACGGTGAGTAAAACTGCAAAATTAGCGCGTAAACTCCCTCAATTTCGGCTTCTCTCAACCCTTTAATCTGTGGTCGCTCCTCGTCAGTCGGGCTAAGACCCAAGTGAGATAGAGACGTATCTAGATGCGCTGCCTGCCCGTAGCGATATCGGGTTACATCTTGGCGAATCTGATTTTGAGTAGCGGTTGCTTGCTGCTGCCTCAGTGTCAGGATTTGAGCTGTTGTAGGTTGGCTAAATGGTACTGGCTTTAGTTCAGCAGCTTTGATCGCTAGACCGCCTAGTAGCAAGGGAATACCATAAAAGAACCCAACTAGATTCAGCGTTGCGTTATCTGTAAAAAAATAAGCACCGAGTCCAATGATGAATAAAACACCACCGATACTCAGACCAAGTGTTCCCAAAGAAGTTTGACGTAGCATAATAAAGAACTAGTTATTTTACGATCTCTCCAGCTTTATTATCGGCTTTTAGCTTTTAGTTTGGAGCCTGAATCGCAGAACTCTCTACTCCCTTGCTGCCTGCTCTCCTCAGTTGTGTTTACACTTGAAGTGAGAGTAGCTAATTGGGAAAGAACAGGATGGAACCAGAAACAATCCGAGAACGAATTGGGATCATAGAAAGTAAGCGGGAGTCTCTATTGCGGCTGTTGGAGCAACCCAACCTAGGAAGTTTGAGAATTGATGTCAACCAAGCTTTGGAAGAGATAGATGACTTAGTTGATGAGTTTAAACGGACATTTCCTGCCGCAGGAGCTAATTAAGGAAGCTAGAGCTACATAGCCTACTAGAAATTTCGCCGATCGAGCCGTAGCTCAGCATCTGCTCATCGGCAACTAAACCATAATGTCAAAAAACTAAAAAGCCTGCCTTGGCTTTTTGTTAAGCTCCAAGTCAGCCTCGCACCTTACTACCTGAGTGATCGCTGACCTAACTTCCTTACTAAAGCAATCAGCTCCGGCGTAGCAACATCTTTACGGCAGAAAGCATCTAGACTATCAGCCTGATGTATGTCGCTGGATTTTGGGTTTTCTACAGATGAATAAGCAATGATTCGGGTGTCTGGTTCAATGTGCTTAATGTGGTTCGAAGCACTCCAGCCATCCATAACGGGCATCTGTAGGTCAAGAATGATAACATCAGGGTGATGTCGTTCAACCATTTCTATGGCTTCTTGACCATTGCTCGCCAGTCCTACCAGTTCGATGTTCTCCTGGCTAGAGAGCGCTAATTGAAGGCTAAAGCGAGTAAGTTCATGATCGTCAACAACCAGAACGCGCAAAGCAGAAGGCTGACGTGACAACGTTAACATCCGGCGTAATAATGTAAATTTAGAATTTGTATCCTGTGTACCTAGATTATCGAGGTCAGTTGCGCTGATGCCTCTACCTTTAGGCTAATTGCTTTTATGCATTTATACTTATTTAATCAAAGTTTAACAAATTTATTGATTCTAAATATTTAGATAAGATTGACTAACGCTACTGAGCTATTAATTTAATGCCATTTTCATGAGAATGTTTTGGGAGCTAGCTGGCGAAACGCCTGTGGGTGGGTGCCTCTGGATATAACTCCCATCAGCCTGCAAATCCCAAGCTTGGCTATTGTCGGCAAGCATAATGCCGAGAATCTCCTGCAGATCCTTAGCATTACTAGGATCTTCCACCGGAGTGATCGCTTCAACCCGCTGGTCAAGGTTGCGAGGCATCCAATCCGCACTGCCAATATAAATTTCTTCTTGACCGTGGTTATGGAAGTAAAAAATGCGGGAGTGTTCTAAAAAACGTCCTACAATACTGAGCGCACGAATGTTTTCACTCACCTGAGAAAGACCAGGGCGTAAGCAGCAAATCCCACGAACGATCAAGTCAATTTGCACTCCAGCTTGTGAAGCTTCGTATAGGGTGGCGATGATTTCTGGATCGACCAATGAATTCATTTTGGCAACAATCCTACCAGAAAAGCCCTTCTGGCTATGTTCAGTCTCGCGGCGGACGAGAGCAATTATGCGTTCACGCATATTTACTGGTGCCACCAACAGACGACGATAAGACTTTTGCTGCGAGTACCCAGTTAAATAATTAAACAAATCTGTTACATCAGCTCCCAACTCTTCGCGGCAGCTGAACATACCTATATCTGTGTAAAGTCGAGCCGTCTTAGGGTTATAGTTGCCAGTACCAATGTGGACATAGCGCCGGATACTATCCGACTCCCGACGTACTACCATCATAAGTTTGCAATGTGTCTTCAAACCCACAAAGCCATAGACAACATGCACCCCTACTCTTTCTAACCGCCGCGCCCAATAGATATTATTCTCTTCATCAAACCGAGCCTTCAATTCCACTAGTACCGCCACTTGCTTACCATTTTCAGCCGCAGCAATCAAAGCATTCACAATCGGCGAGTCGCCGGAAGTGCGGTAGAGTGTCATCTTGATCGCTAGTACATCTGGATCTTGGGCGGCATGGGTAATGAAACGCAACACCGATGCTGAAAAGGACTGATAGGGATGGTGAACTAGTAAATCTTGCTCGCGAATCACAGCAAAAAAATCTTTTCCTGCCTCCCCTGACAAAGTGGCGGCTGCCATTTCGCTGATCCGTTGCAGGCGGGGCGGCACTACTGAATGCCACTCCGGATCTTTAAGCTCAGGAAGTGGTAATGCCATAAAAGACATCAGATCTCCCAGTCCTAAAAGACCATCTACTTCGTAGACATCATTCTCTTCCAAATCT
>JAFAVL010000030.1 GCA_019242465.1 Chroococcidiopsidaceae cyanobacterium CP_BM_RX_35
TGATGCGAACCACCATTCCTTACTAATCAATCAAGACTGTCGAACTGAGGGAAACGTCACTACCTAACTAGACGACATTACGTCGATGAGCAGTTGCTTCATACCGCGCTCGCGTCAACTTCTGCAGATTAATCTGAGGCTAGGGTAGAGACACTTGAATCAACAAAAAAGCAGGTTCTTATGAAGAATAAAGTAGCAGTAATTACCGGAGCGAGTCGTGGCATAGGTCAGGCAATTGCTCAACGCTTAGCAAAAGACGGAGTCTTGAGCGTAATCAATTATGCCACCAATGCCGAGGCAGCAGCGGCAACGGTTGCCAACATTGAAGCGAGCGGCGGAGCTGCCTTTGCTTTGAAAGGTGATGTTAGCTCTCTAACTGAAATTCAGCAGTTCTACGAACAACTTGACACTGAATTAACCAAGCGCACTGGCACTAATCAATTCGATATTCTGGTCAACAATGCCGGAGTGGGTGGCGGCATTACCACCATTGACCAGACCACTGAAGAACAATTCGATTATCTCTTTGCAGTGAACGTCAAAGGTACGTTTTTTGTCACTCAGATGGCAATACCTCGGCTCCGTGATGGTGGCACGATCGTCAATATTTCATCAGTAGCGTCGCGTAAACCTGCGGCAGACTTGGTCACCTATGGATTAACTAAAGCGGCAATTGATAACTTGACGCTGGTATTAGCCAGTGAGTTAGGGAAGCGTGGCATTACCGTGAACGCAATCGCACCCGGCTACACAGCAACAGATCTGAACACAGAAATTTTCAAAGACCCAACCGTGAGAGAACCGATTGAATCTATGACGGCATTCAGTCGGATTGGAAAAGTGAGCGACATTGCCAATGTTGCTGCATTCTTAGCTTCAGATGAAGGGGGCTGGGTTACAGGGCAATACATTGAAGCCAGTGGTGGTTTTCGCCTCAATACTTCTCGGTTAATACCGGAATCGGGTAAATTGAAAGTTGTCCCCCAAGAAGCGCCAACGAGCCAATGCCTTTCGATATAATGGCTCGTGGGACATTGAAAACGTAGGCTCTTGTCGTATTGTTCCTTAAAGTGAACGAACGGCAGCTACGAATAGTTTAATTTTCTCAGCGAGGCGGAACAGCTCCGCCTTAGTTGTTTTCAGCAACTATTTCCGAAAATGATTTCCAAAAGCAACAAAAACGCTCTTTCAATTGAAAGAGCAAGAAACCTGCCCGCTCTAGAAACCATTAATTAGATTGAAGGCTTGGTTTGCACCTTCAAAACCTCAGCTTGTTGAAGTTGAGATTACCGGTATGAATAAAAACCAACAATCATTAAAAACAATCTGGCGTGTACCTGAAGAGTTATGGAACAAACAAAAAACCAATTCTTGCTGAGCATGATCCACCCAAGATTATTGGACGTATACCATTTGGTTTAGTGTTTGCTACACATAAATGGCTTAAGCGCTTGAAACACTTGGACGAGATCTGTTTCAAAGTAAAAACCAAATGGTATAGGCGCATTGATGCTCGGGAAGCCTCACATCTTGCAGCAATTGGGTTAGCAGCCAATGGCAAGGACATACTGAAAGCTCTAGGGGTAGCGTTAAACTACTACGTGCGATTAATAACGAAAAAGAGCGCCCTTACCGCACACTCGTGGTTGAATTAATAGTTAGCAATGTTTGGGGCTCTCACGACACTCTGTCAATTTCCCCAAAAATAGGCAGAAAATTTCAGCCTCTGTTCCGTAAGCTTCACCATGTTTAGGATGTTTGGTCGGCTGCAGGAATCCTTGTTGCAGGAATATGCTTCAACCCCCATGCAATCATTGCCTTGAGTACAGGACGGAGGCTCTGTCCGAGTTCTGTAAGTTGGTAGTTCATTCGGCGGGGATGATTACTATACGGCTGTTTTTCCACTAAGCCCAAATCTTCAAGTAACTTCAGACGATTAGCCAGGATATTAGTTGAAATTCCTTCGGGAGATTCTAAGAACTCCTCAAAGCGCTGCTTACCGAAAAACATCATGTCCCGAACGAGCAGCAGCGTCCAGCGATCACCAATTAAATCCAGGGTACAGGCAATGGGGCAGGGAGAACGTTGCGCTTGCGTCATAGATAGAAACTAGGAATCAATCGGAACTTGCTTGCATTTTACAAGTTAACCCTCTTACAATGACTTTCAGCTTGCAATTTAAAAGTAAGGAGGACTCGTGGCCCAACCTTTACTCACCTCTAAAACCGGACCTCACTTTGCTGTTGCTGATTTGGGGCGATTTTCCCAATTGCATCAATTTACCTTTGAAGCTGAGGGAAACCCGATTAAGTTAGAGGGCAAGGTATTTCTCAAGCAGATTCTCAATCTCACCAGTGCCGAAATTTCCCTCAACAACCTCCCGCCAGGGAAGTCAGTGCCGTTCTATCACAAGCATCAACTGAATGAGGAAATCTATATTTTTGTTCGAGGTCAAGGTGAATTCCAAGTGGATGATTGTGTGTTTCCCATCAGCGAAGGGACAGTAGTGCGTGTAGCTCCTGAAGGAGAACGCTGTATGCGAAATATTTCGGATGTAGAGGAGCTTTGCTTTATTGTGATTCAGTCCCGAACTGGTTCCTATACAGACCACACGATTCAGGATGGGTTTGGTATTCAAAAGCGGGTCAGTTGGGTCGGCAAGGAACGGCTTTAGACGGCAACAGGCGTGTTGTTGCTGCGGGAAATTGAGTTCCCAACCTTCAAGGGAACCCCGCTCCCCCTAATACCCATTAGGGGACCCCAAGTTGCCTCATGCTTTTGGTTGGTCATCCATACTTCACTAATTTAGTATCACTCGCGACTTACACGCTTGCCTAAGCAAGTGAGCAAAAAACATAAATCCAACTTTTACTCTCTCTATTCATGTCCGCCATCCTGCCTCAAGCTCAAGCCCTGGTTTTAGGACTAAAAGCGCTCATGCCCAGTATCTATCAGCAAGACAGCTTACAAGCATTGCTGGGGTTGTTTCTAGAAGGGCAAGGAACTCCCCTACCTGAACACTGCAAGCTCAAGTCTGCCAGTGCATTGAGTCGATTTCTTAATGAGTACAAATGGTCGACGCGGCAGGTCATTAGAGCAGTACGTCAAGCGGCGCAACAGCAAATTTTATCCCAGCCAAGGACAGGGCGTAGACCGACACTACAGGTAATACTCGACCTGACAACCTTAGAGAAAGTTGGTAAGTTCAAAGGGTTTAAGGAGCTGATCCGTGTCTATAACGGTAAACGAGGCTTACATGTAGTGCTACTTTACATTGTTGTAGGACAATGGCGAGTGCCTTGGGCGTTTCAGGTCTATCGTGGCAAGGATACTCCCTCTCCAGCTCAATTGGGATTACGTTTGCTGCGACGACTTCCTAAAATCCTGACTCAACACTTTGAGGTGTTAGTTCTAGCCGATACGGCTTTTGGCAGTAATGAGTTTGTCACTAAAGTACGTCAGCTTAAGCATCATGCTCTTGTGGGGGTGAGTTGTAACCGCAAGTTGGAAGATGGACGCACTCTTGTACAACTGCACAAACGGGGGCAGCAGGTACAACTGTCTGGTTTGAAATCTAGCGTGCATTTGTCTTGGTATTACTTTAAGCGAGAGGACGGCAAGTGGAAAAAACGGTATGTCCTTTGCACCAAAGCTCTTAAGGGTAGCACTATTACTCGCCGGGGTCGTCGTCGCTGGCAAATTGAAGGTTTTTTCAAAGTTGCCAAATATCGCTTTGGCCTAGATCGTTTTGGTCAACAGAAGCTATTGGGAGTTTACAGATGGCTAGTCTTATCCTTGACTGCTTACCTGCTAGCTCACTAGGCTCATCTCCATTTAGGAGGGGGAGCTTTACCGGACTGGGGTGTAGCGGCGCAGACAGCTCTTGAACTCTTACTTCCATTAATGGCGTTATTCCCATTGTTGGCAGAGATTCAACGTCTTCAACCTCTAGCTAAAAATTATGGACTGGACATTAATATAGCTTGCTGCAAGATGTGAGGAAGCCCTAGATGCCATGATTTTTCGACTTCGTAGCGGTTGTCAATGGAACCAATTACCTGCTGAGTTTCGCATTGGATAGTTCTGTTCATCGCACGTTTCAACGCTCTTGAGCAGAATGGGGTCTTGAACGGTTTCTGGACGATTCTAGTTGAGGAAGTGAGGAGCTTGGTAGTGTCAATTGGCAGTGCGGAGCCGGAGACGCTCCGCCTCCGGGCAGAGTGCAGACGCAGCGTTAGCCAAAGGCGAAGCGAAGCGTTTGGCAAAAGCTAGATTTGGTGGCGATGAAACGGGCGCAAATCCCACCGACCGAGCCAAACCAGGAACAAAACGAAGTCTGTTAGTCGAGGCGGATGGTGGACCATTAGCAGTCGTCATCTGTACGTAATCGATTGACGAAAAAAGTATTTGTCGCTAGACGTTATTTTAAAATCACTTACGCGCAAATGTTCATGATTGTAAATTACTCGAAGCCACACTAGACTCAATCGTTGTAGAACGCCGGATATGTCAAATAGATTGTGTCAAGGGTAAAAGTTAGAAAGGAAAGCGATCACCAAACACGATGGCAAATCGATTTAAAGCTGGCTTCCAATCCCGAACTGGCATTGTCCATTTCTTAGCGATATTCTGAATCGCCAGGTAAATCACCTTGAGAGCCGACTCATCGGTTGGGAAAGCTCGATGAGTCTTCATCACTTTT